>NZ_JBSTYP010000082.1:0-16468 GCF_054052405.1 Aeromonas aquatilis
GCGGCTTGTCAGTGAGTGAGTGGCCCCGTGGTGCCGAGTTAAAAAAGAACCCCCTCTTTGAAAAAGAGGGGGTTCTTCAGCAATCTGAAGGAGCCTGCGGGCTCCTTGTTGTTTTTGCGGTGCTCTGGTGGCCAGCAGCACGGGTTGCCAGAAATGCGGTTTCTGCCGGAAGTGTGACTGATTTCAAATAACTACCCAGCCGGACTGCTCGCCGTGCCATGGCCCGAGCCGCGCCGCCCCCTATTTCCAGTCATTAATGTGAATGGATATGCAATAGATATTTTTCCACTTCACCCCCTCCCATCCCCTACCAGCCGGTAAGATCGCTAGACTCGAGCCCGGGGGAACACCGGCAAGTATGATCAGGATCAATGTTGAGGCGCTATGCACCCTGCAGCCCCGATTTGCCGATTTTTCATACGCCATAACAGGGTTCTCTTCCCCCCCGAAAAAGGGGGAGCGGCTCGGGGACGGCTGCAGGGTGCGAGTGACCACTTACCTGCTCAGTGCGTATGCAAAAAAATGCGTTAATCCGCCCTTTTTTGCTTGTCAAGGGGGCTGACCGAATGCACAATACGCCGCCAATAAAGGACCGATGTTCACTGCGACATCGGTTTTTGTATTTTTGAAGAGCAGTACAAACCCACCACAAGAGGCCGGAACGTTTCCGGAAGTGATATTCGAGATTGCCAAACAATCTCCCGACGTTAAGAGGATAACAATGGGGCGTTTTAATGCTTTCCTGCCGGTACAGCCCGGTATGCGCCTCCCCGGCGCCCTTGATGTACAGGCTTGCGAATCCATCGTATCCCTGCGCTCGTTGCAAGCACGTGCTGCGGCACTGATTGAGGAGAAAGCGTAATGGCATCGCAAAACGCCAAGCTGCTCAAGACCCTTACCCTGACACAAGTGATTGTGATGGGTCTGGCCTATCTGACCCCCATGGCTGTCTTCGACACCTTCGCCATCGTCGGTGACATCACCGATGGCCGTGTCGCCACCGCCTATCTGCTGGCTCTGGGTGGCATCCTGCTCACCGCTCTCAGCTACGGACATCTGGTACGCAAGTTCCCCTCTGCGGGCTCTGCCTATACCTATGCCCAGAAGGTGTTCAACCCCTACGTCGGTTTCATGGTCGGCTGGTCATCCCTGCTCGACTACATGTTCATGCCGATGATCAATATCCTGCTGGCCAAGATCTACCTGACCGCCATGTTCCCGGGCGTCGAGCCCTGGGTGTTCATCTTCGGTCTGGTGACCGTGATGACCTTCCTGAACCTGCGTGGCATCAATCTGGTAGCCAACTTCAACGGTCTGATCGTGGTGATCCAGCTGGCCATCATCACCCTCTTTATCGGCCTGATGGCGTGGGGAATCTACCACGGCGAAGGGGCTGGCACCCTGATGAGCAGCCGTCCGTTCCACTTCGAGTCAGCACAGCTGGTACCGCTCTTCACCGGTGCGACCATCCTCTGCTTCTCGTTCCTGGGCTTTGACGGTCTGAGTTCCCTCTCCGAAGAGACTCCGAACGCTGGCAAGGTGATCCCCAAGGCGATCGTGCTGACGGCCCTTATCGGCGGCATCATCTTCGTGGTGGTCTCTTACTGCCTGCAGCTCTACTTCCCGAGCCTCGCCCGCTTCCAGCATCCGGATGCGGTACTGCCGGAGATCGCCCTCTACGTTGGCGGCACCTTCTTCCAATCCGTAGTTCTGGTCTGCACCACGGTCGCGGTACTGGCTTCCGGCATGGCGGCTCACGCCGGTGTCTCGCGCATCCTCTACGTGATGGGTCGTGACCGCATGATCCCGGAGCGGGTGTTTGGCTACATCCACCCGAAATACCGTACTCCGGCCATCAACGTGCTGATGGTAGGCGGCCTGGCCCTCTCCGCCGTGTCGTTTGATCTGGATACCGCGCTGGCGCTGGTCAACTTCGGCGCACTGGTGGCGTTCAGCTTCGTCAACCTGTCGGTGATCGGTCAGTTCTGGGTGCGCGAGAAGCGCAACAAGACCCTCAAGGATCACGTCATCTACCTGTTGATGCCGCTGCTCGGCGCCGCCACCATCGGTGCTCTGTGGATCAACCTGGAGCAGAGCTCGCTGGAACTGGGCCTGATCTGGGCTGGCCTCGGCGTGACCTATCTGTTCCTGCGTCTGGCGGTGTTCCGCATCCCGTTCCGTCAGTATGAAGAGGTGGATGCCCAGTAAGGGCTCCCCGAAAAACAAAGAGGGAGCCTTGATGGCTCCCTCTTTCACACCCCGCGCAAGCGCCCCTCAAACCGCCCCGACCTTCTGTTCACGCTCCCCGCGCCTCATGCGGCAATACCATCAACATCCGTGTCAAACAACCCTCCGGCCAGGACACATTGCGCATGTAAAAAAAATGCCACAAAAACATCATAAAGGTGTCTAGCTGTAACAAAAGTGTCATGAAGAATTGCTGTAATACGCGCGATCTCAGTCACCATGGCCAGCTAGCCAACCCGAGGCAATATGGAAAACATCCGCACTCACTCGTCCCCCTCCGTAGTGAGCCAACTCTTTAACTGGGCCGCAATTATCGGCCTGATCTACCTCATTCTGGTCGCCGTTGCCGCCGTGTCTCACGGCTTCAAAGATTTCTCCGGCGGTGCCGAGGGCGCAGCTGAGCTCTTTGCCTTTGCCAACAACCCCTTTATGGCGCTGCTGCTCGGGATCCTGACCACCGCACTGGTGCAATCCTCCAGCACGGTGACCTCGGTGATCGTCGGCCTGGTGGCGGGTGGCTTGCCCATGGCCATGGCGATCCCCATGATGCTGGGGGCCAACCTCGGCACCACCATTACCAACACCATTGTCTCGTTGGGGCACATCAGAAACCGTGACGAGTTTCGCCGCGCCTTCGCGGCGGCCACGGTGCATGACTTCTTCAATCTGATGGCGGTCGCTATCTTCATGCCTCTGGAGCTGATGTTCGGAGTCCTGTCACGCAGTGCATCCGCCCTGGCTGATCTGCTGGTCGGTGGCAACAACCTCTCCATGCAGGGGGTGGACTTTATGAAGCCCCTCACGGCACCGGCGCTCTCAGTGCTCGATACCATCACCAGCTTCTTGCCCGGCAAAGGACCCTACCTGGCCACCATTGCCATCGGCATTGCACTCATCCTCATCTGCGTCACCTGGCTGGGCAAGGTGCTCAAGTCCGTGCTGGTGGGACCAGCCAAAGAGATGTTGCACAAGGCCCTGGGTCGTGGCCCGCTGACCGGCATTGCCTCAGGCACCCTGGTGACCGTCATGGTGCAATCCTCCTCCACCACCACCAGCCTGCTCATTCCGCTGGCGGGCGGCGGGGTGTTCACTACCCGTCAGCTCTACCCCTTTACCCTGGGGGCCAATATTGGTACCACCATTACTGCCCTGCTGGCTGCCACCGCCATCAGCGGAGCAGGAGCCCAGTTGGCGCTTACCGTGGCACTGGTACACGTGCTGTTCAACGTATTCGGTGTGCTGACCATCTATGGTCTCCCCTTCCTGCGTGACCTGCCGGTCCGCGCCGCCGAGCAACTGGCCAGAGTGGGGAGCGAGAATAAACTGGTCGCCTTTGGTTATGTATTGGGACTCTTCTTCGTCCTGCCCGGCCTGATGATGGTCATCACCAAGTAGCCACCCACGCGGCCTGATGATCAGGCACGTTTTCAGACATCCCCAAGCATCGCTTGGGGATTTTTGTGCACGCCTCATCCCCTGGCCAGCACCATCCATCATCTTTCATCAAGGCGCTAACCGGGGCGAGGCAACGCGGGAGCATGCCAAACTGGCCACATGCCGTGAAAATCTTCAGGCATTGAGGGAGTGAACACGGCGGTGGGAGAAGACGTGGATTGACCAGCCCCTTGCAGGCCATCAACCGGCGCCCTCTATCAGGGCTCCGCAGAGCCTTGATGGCGCAATTCAACTGCCAGACCATGGCGACCCTGCTGTGACCAAACCCTTGCTGGTTCACAAACGGGATCGGAACCGGTGACAGCCTGGTTGCTTCCCCCGTGCATCTATGGCACAGGGCAAGCGGATCAACTCTTGTTGATCACGGCGGTCGCGGCGGCTTTTAGCGGGTCATTGGCCACCGCCTTGGCATCCTGGTGGGCTTTTTTCAGCTGATTCTCTGCCTTGTCTACCTTGTGCTGGGCCGCATTGACCTCATCACGGGTACCTTGCACGCTGTCGCTCGCCTTGTCGCGCAGATCAGCAGTACCCTGTTTCAGCTCATCCTTCGCCTTCTCTTTCTGCTGACGCATCAGCATCTCGCTATCACAACGTCCCTTCACCCCGAGGGTAGCGCCCATCGCCTCGTTTTTCAGTGCCTTGTCCAGATTGCACTCTGGCTGCAACAACGACTTGGCCTGCACGCCAACTGACAACACCCCAAAGGAAAACGCGAGAACCCATGTACGCATCATGCTTACTACTCCACAGTGAATAACAAACGCCGCAGCATAACGCCCAACGCCGTGATCACAAGCCTTAATCCCCCCATCGTCACGGCGCGGGCGAAAAGCCCGCTCTCTCCGTCACCCCCTGTCGAAGCGGCTGCCGCAGCTGGCCCAAGTCATAAAACCATCATAAAAGTGTCACTTTGTCATATTTCTGTCATTTACCACTGATTAAATGCGCGGGTCATCAACAACCCAAGACGGAACGACCGTCCCAAGAGGCTTTATGCAACACCATCACTCCTTGTCACAGCCGCCCGCGACCCGCGCCCTGTTCAACTGGATGAGTGTCATCGTACTGGTCTACCTGATCCTGGTCGCCGTGGGCGCCATCTCCCATGGCTTCAAAGATTTCTCTGGCGGCGCCGAGGGTGCAGCCCAGATCTTCGCGTTTGCCAACAATCCCTTTGTCGCCCTGCTGCTCGGTATTCTGGCCACCGCGCTGGTGCAATCCTCCAGCACCGTCACCTCGGTCATCGTCGGTCTGGTGGCTGGCGGCCTGCCCATCAGCATGGCCATCCCCATGGTGATGGGGGCCAATCTCGGCACCACCATCACCAACTCCATTGTCTCCATGGGTCACGTGCGGGATCGCGCCGAGTTCCGCCGCGCTTTCGCCGCCGCCACCGTGCACGACTTTTTCAACCTGCTGGCGGTGTTCATCTTCCTGCCGCTGGAGCTGATGTTCGGCCTGCTGCAACACAGCGCCGAGTGGCTGGCCAATCTGCTGGTGGGCTCCGCCAACATGTCGATGAAGGGCATGGACTTTATGAAGCCGCTGACCGCACCGGCCCAGCAGCTGATCGACAACGCCGTGGCCTTCCTGCCGGGCAAGGGCGCCGCCATTGCCACCATCATCATCGGTATCCTGCTGATCCTGGCCTGCGTCACCTGGCTCGGCAAAGTGCTGCAACAGGTGCTGGTTGGCCGAGCCAAAGAGCTGCTGCACAAGGCGCTGGGCCGTGGCCCGCTCACCGGCATCACCTCGGGCGCGCTGGTGACCATCATGGTGCAGTCCTCCTCCACCACCACCAGCCTGATGATCCCGCTGGCTGGCGGCGGCGTGTTCAGCACCCGTCAGCTCTACCCCTTCACCCTGGGGGCCAATATCGGTACCACCATTACCGCCCTGCTGGCTGCCACCGCCATCAGCGGAGCAGGTGCCCAGCTGGCCCTGACCATCGCACTGGTCCACGTGCTGTTCAACCTCTTTGCCGTGGTGTTCATCTATGGCATCCCATTCTTGCGTGACCTGCCGGTGCGCGCGGCCGAAGGGCTGGCTAAAGTGGGTAGCGAGAACAAGTTGCTGGCTCTGGGTTATGTGACGGGTCTCTTCTTTGCCCTGCCCGCCCTAATGATGGTGGCCGCCAAGTAAGCGCCGCCGCCATGACGAGGGGCGAGTCACCGACTCGCCCCTTTTTGCGTCCAGCTCGCCGGGCTTTGCCTGCCCGCTCACATCCTCCCTCCCTGTGGCTCGCCATCAGGGGCGGTGCGCGATAAGATGGCGCCCTCATTGTACGTTTTACATTTCATGGAACAGGAAAAACCGATGAAATTCATACTGATCGCGCTGCTCATCGCCGGTGTGGCCTACTACTTCTACTCCAGCAGCAACAAGAAGCTGGCGGCCGACAACGTGCGGATTGGCGCCGAGTTCCTCGCCAGCAACAAGGAGAAGCCGCTGGTGACCACCACCGCCTCCGGCCTGCAGTACGAAGTGCTGACCCCGGGTACCGGCACCGTTCACCCCACCGCCACCAGCAAGGTGAAGGTGCACTACGAGGGCAAGCTGCTGGACGGCACCGTCTTTGACAGCTCGGTCGCCCGTGGCGAGCCCATCGAATTTGGCCTCAATCAGGTGATCGCTGGCTGGACCGAAGGAGTACAGCTGATGGTGGAAGGTGAGAAGACCCGTTTCTACATCCCCGCCAACCTCGCCTACGGCGACCGCGCCGCTGGCAAAATCCCGCCGGGATCGGTGCTGATTTTTGATGTGGAGCTGCTGGGTATCAAGTAATTCTCAGTGGCAATATCCCACTGAGCGCCCATGCTGCTCTTTGATGTGGAGCTGTTGGGCATTCAGTAACAGCGCGTGGCTGATTTCAAAACAGCCTGACTAAACCTGAAAGGGCCGACAAATGACTTGTCGGCCCTCTCTTTTTGCAGCCCGCCTTGCCCTCATCCTGCTCTGCATAACGGCCCCTCGCCCACCTGTTGCCCACAAAAAAACCGCCCGAAGGCGGTTTTTTACGATGGGATGGCAGAGGCCAAACAGGCGCCAGTCCGGTTAGATGGACTGCTCTTCGCCACCCAGGGCGGCAAACAGCGCCGGGATAAACTGGGCCAGCTCGGAGGTCACCAGCGCGAAGTCGGCATCCAGACGGGCGGCCGGATCTTCGCTGGTCACGTCGTCGTTCTGCTCGCGCAGCTCTTCGCTGAACTTCAAGCGCTTGATGGAGAGATCATCCCCCAGCACGAAGCTGACGGTCTCGCCCCAGTTGAGGGCCAGCTTGGTCACCAGCTTGTCGTTGGCCAGATGGTTCTTGATTTCATCCGTCATCAGATCCTGCTGCTTGCAGCGGATGATGCCGCCGTGCTCCATGGCACTGCGCAGCTCGGCTTCGTCTTCCAGAGTGAAGGAGGCGGGCAGATTGCCTTCGTTCAGCCACTCGGTCATGGTGATCTCGGGTGGGTTCTTGAGGGCCACCGGCACCACAGGCAGGGAGCCGATGGATTTGCGCAGCAGCGCCAGCAGATCGTCTGCCTTCTTGGCAGAACCTGCATCCACTACCATCAAATTATCGGCCGGATTGATCCAGGCGAAGGTCTGGCTGGTACGACTAAAGGCACGGGGCAGCAGGGTGTGGAGGATCTCCTCTTTCAGCGCTTCCTTCTCTTTCTTCTTGAGGGCGCGTCCCTGTTCGAACTCGATCGCTTCTACCTTCTCGGCCAGCATCTCCTTGACCACGGTACCGGGCAGCATCTTCTCCTCTTTGCGGGCGCAGATGAGGATGTGACCGGAGGCAGAGTGGGTCAGGGTTGAGCCGAATTTGCCAAGGGGCTTGACCCACCCGAAACGGGAGATGTCCTGACTGCCGCAAGGGGTGAAGGCACAGGCTTCCAACTGGGTTTCCAGCTGATCCACGGTCAGGTCAAAGGGGCGGGTAAAGCGATAAATCTGCAGGTTTTTAAACCACATGGCGTCCTCGGTCTCTAGATTGTCCGGCGGGCATTGTACTAGAGAGGCGCTTTGTGATCAGCCAATCATTCTCGCTAAATAAAGGGCGATCGACCTCACAGGGTCTCATTTATATCACCTGAGCGATTGCCAAGTTCCCCTAGACTGCGAGTGTTCAAGTTGTTACCAAGGATGGATTTATGCTACGGCCCAGTCGCCCGGAAGACATGGAAGAGATCGTCGAAATCTGGTTGCTGGCCTCCCTGCAGGCCCACGATTTCGTCGATGCCTCCTGCTGGTGGCAGGCCCAGGAGGATCTGCGTACCCGCTATCTCGATCGCGCCGCCATCTGGGTGTTCGAGGAGCGCGGCGATCTGCTCGGCTTTATGGCGCTGGTGGACAACTATCTCGCCGCCCTGTTCGTGCGCCCCGATCGTCAGGGCCGCGGCGTCGGCCACGCCCTGCTGCAGGAGGCCAAGCGTCAGGGGGCGTCACTCCACGCCCGGGTCTTTGTCGAGAATGATCAGGCGGTGCGTTTCTATCGCCGCCACGGCTTCGTCATCGAAGCCGAGGAGTCCGATCCCCTCACCGGTCACCCCCAATACCGGATGTGCTGCGAACCAGCCTGAATCGATGCCAGCCCCCTGTTTTACTTGAAAAAAGCACGGGGCATCCTCATCTTGTCTTCATCGGGTGCCACAGGCACCGTCCCTGCAACCGGGCTGCTTTCCAATGAAAATCCTCCATACCGCCGACTGGCACCTTGGCCATCAACTCCATGGTCACGACCGCCGTTTTGAACACGATGCCTTCCTCAACTGGCTGAGCGACACCCTCAAGGCGCGCGAGATCGACGCCCTGCTGGTAGCGGGCGATCTGTTTGATACCGCCAATCCCCCCGCCAGCGCCTGGCAACAGCTCTACCGTTTTCTGGCGCGGCTGCGCGCCGAGATGCCCCGCCTCAACATGGTGCTGATCGGCGGCAACCACGACTCTCCCTCCAAGCTCGATGCCCCCCACGAGCTGCTGCGCGCCTTTGATCTGCATCTGGTGGGCAGCATCAGCCGCGACAGTGAAGGCAAGCTCGAGACCGACCGCCTGCTGGTACCGCTGCAAGACAAGGAGGGCAACATTGCCGCCTGGTGCGCAGCCGTGCCGTTCCTGCGCAGCAGTGAGCTGCGGGTGGAACAGCTGGCAGAAGGACAAGACAGGCTGATTGAAGGGGTTCGGCAGGTCTATGCCGAGGTGCTGGCCGAAGGACGGGCTCGCTGCGGGGAGGAGCTGCCGCTCATCGCCATGGGCCATGCCTATCTGGCGGCGGGCCAGCTCTCCGAGCTGTCGGAGCGGCGGGTGCTCGGCGGCAACCAGCACGCCTTGCCCGCCGAACTCTTTGCCGGTGCCGACTACACGGCGCTCGGCCACCTCCATCTGGCCCAGAGCCCGGCCGAGGGGGTGCACTACAGCGGCTCGCCGCTGCCGCTTTCGCTTGCCGAAGCGAACTACAACCATCAGGTGCTGGAAGTGACCTTTGCAGAGGGGAAACTGGCCGGGCTGGAGCGGATCCCGGTGCCCCGCGCAGTGGAGATGATCCGTCTGCCCCAGAGCCCTCTCGACGACGCATTGAAAGCCATCGAGGCACTGACGCTCCCCCCTTGTCCACAAGAAGCACAGCCTTTCCTCGAAGTGCGGCTGCTGCTGCCCAAGCCAGAGGCGCGCATTCGCGAGCGCATTCTCGCCGCCATCGCAGACAAACCGGTGCGTCTGGCCCGCATCAGCACCCAGTATCAGGGCTCGGGGGAAGGGCTGGCCGATGGTCGCGAGCTGCGCAGGCTCGATGAGCTCTCCCCCACCGAGGTGTTTCGCCTCTGCTATCAGCGCCAGTTTGAAGGGGAGCCCGAGGCTGGGCTGGTCGCCTCGTTTGAAGAGATCCTGGAGCAGGTGAAGGAGTCAAACCAATGAAAATCTTGTCTCTGTCTGGTGAGAATCTGGCCAGTCTGACCGGCCCCTTCACCATCGACTTTACCAGGGGGGCGCTCGGCGCCGCCGGTCTGTTTGCCATCACCGGCAATACCGGCGCGGGCAAGAGCACCCTGCTCGACGCCATTTGTCTGGCCTTATACGACGAGATGCCGCGTTTTATCGCCAATCGCAAGAATGTGGCCGAAGTGGGCCGCATGGATGATGAAGAGAAGCTCAAGGCCAACGACGTGCGCGGTATCCTCAGTCGCGGCCACGCCAGCGGCTTTGCCGAGGTGCAGTTTCGTGGCTGCGATGGTCGCATCTGGCTAGCCCGCTGGGCAGTGCGCCGGGCGCGAAACCGCTCGGAGGGGCGTTTTCAGGCGCAGGAGCGCACCCTGACCGATGTGGAGTCCGGGCAAGTTTTCTCCGGCAGCAAGCGGGAGCTGCAGGATCGCATCGACGAGTTGGTGGGTCTCTCTTGGGAGCAGTTCCGCCGCGCAGTGATCCTGCCGCAGGGGGAGTTTGCCGCCTTCCTCAAGTCGGACGCCAACGAGCGCTCCGCCCTGCTCGAACGGATGACCGGCACCGAGCTCTACTCCGCCATCTCCATCCAGACTTATGAACGGGCGCGGGAAGAGCAGCAGAAGCTGGCCACCATCGCCCAGCGCCTCGGCGACGTGGCGCTGATGGACGAGGCCACCCGCGAACAGTGGGTAAGCCAGCAGGTGAGCCTCTCCACCACCCTCAAACACGAGCAGCAACAGCAGCAGCTGATGCAGGACTTGCTCGACCTCAACAGCCGCATTGCAGCCCAGTTGCAGGGCTGCGCCGAGGGACAAGCGGCGCTCGATGCCGCCCTGCAGGCCCACGGCGCCGCGGCCACCGAGCGCGAGGAGTTTGCCCGTGCCGAACAGGCCCAGGTAGCCCGCGCCGATCACGACGAGCTGGCCCGCCTCACTCTGGAAGTGCAGCAGCAGGAGAAGGTGATCGCCGAGCTGGGCCCGGAGCTGGCCAAACTCGAGCAGCAGACCCAGCAGAGCGCGCTGACCGAGCAGCAGCTGCTGGCGGAGAAGATCGCCGCCGAGCGGGAATGGGGTGCCCTGCAACCCGAACTCAAGCGGGCGCAGGAGCTCGATACCCGCATCCGGGAAAAAGTGCAGCAGTTGCAGAAGATCCAGCAGGAGGGGGCACAGGAGCGAGAAGTGCAACTCACGCTGGAGCAGGGCTGGCGCGAGCAGAGCCGACAGGTGGAGCTGCTCAAGCACCAGCACCAGCAGTGGGGACTTTGGCTCGAAGAGCACAAGGAGCTGGCACCGGTTGCCCGCCAGTGGCAGCCCCTGCTCACCGCCATGCAGGATTGGGCCGAGGATGCCGACAAGCTGCAACAACTGCTTACCCTGCGGGATCACAAGCTGCGCGCCCTGCAGCAGCTGCAACGCCAGCTGGAACAGGGCCAGCAAGAGCGCGACTACTGGCAACATGAACAAGCTCGGCTGCAACAGCAACAGAACGAGCTGCAGGAGCAACAGTGGGAGAGCCGCCTCGCCAAGGCGCAGGAGCGGTGGCAGCAGCAAACCGAACAGCTGGGTCAGCTGCGCCAGTTGCTGGAGCTGGCCGATTACGGCCGCAACCACGGCGAGCAGCATAGCCGCCTGCAGCAGGAGCTTGCCCAGCTGGAGCAGGCGCTGGGCAAGCTCGCCACCCTTGGCGAAGAGCTGGCCCCCGCCCGCGAGCGGCTCGCCCTGCAGCGGGACGAGGCGCGCCACGCGCTGGAGCAGTCGCGCGCCATCGCCAGCTTCGAGCAGTATCGCCATATCCTGAGCGATGGCGAACCTTGCCCGCTGTGCGGTTCCGGGGAGCACCCCTACAGCCAGAGCCAACCACAAGTGGCGGGGATCCTGGGTCAGCTGGCGGAGCGGGTCAGAAGCCTCGAACTGGAGTGGGAACGGCTCAACCATCAATACATTCAGTGCGAGAGCGAGCGTCAGGAGCTGGCTCGCCAGCTGGCGGTGCGTCAGCAACATCTGCCGGAGCTGGAAACCCGCGCCGAGCAGCTGACCCAGCGCTGGCAACAGCTGGGGGGCGATACCCTGCTCGGCCATCCGCTGCCGCTGCGCCAAAGCCCCATTGAGTGGAGCGAGCTGATGAGCACCCTGCTTGGCCGTGGCCAGGCGCTGGAGCTGGGGTTGGCCCAGAGCCAGCAGCAGCTGCGCCAGGCCCAGCTTGGCCAACAACAGCTGCAAGGGGTGCGTCAACAACTGAGCCAACTGGCTGCCCAGCACCAGCAGTTTGACCAGCAGTGGCAAGAGGCCGATCGCCAGCGCATCGCGCTGGAGGGGGAAGTGAAAGGCATGGGTGAGCAGGAGGCGACCCTGCGCCAGCGCCTCGAACAGGGCGCCCACCGCCTCGATGAACAGATGGGCGGCCAACCCTGGCGCCAGTGGCTCGGCAGCCAGCAGTGGCACGAGTGGCAGCGGGCCTGCGAAGCCTGGCTGCACGGCCAAAGCGAGTGGGAGCGGCTGGCCAGCGAGATCGCCAGCCTCACCCCCGCCCTAAGCGCGCAGGAGGCACGCCTGCAGACCCAGCGCGAGCTGCTGCACAAACTGGAGCGGGACGACAAGGAGCACGAACAGCAGCGGCAGGGGCTGCTCACCAGCCGCGCTGCCTGTCTGGGGGGCGAGGAGATCCCGCTGGTCGAGAACCGCTGGCAGCAACGACTGCAGCAGCTCGCCAGCGAACTGGAGGCGATGCAAAGCGGCGCCCGTGCTCTGCGGGAGCGGCAGACCGAGCTCAAAACCCGCCTCACTCATGTGGAGCAGGAAATGCAGACCAGCAGTCGCCGCAAGCGGGAGGTGCTGGGGCACTGGTCTGCCCACGCCAGTACCCTCGGCATCGCCGAATACGACCTGCGCCGTCTGCTCGCCATCAGCCCCGATGAACTCAAGGCTCGCCGCACTGCCCTGCAAGGGCTGGAGGATGCGGTTGGCGAGGCGCGAACCCGCCTTGCCGAGCGGCAAAGGGCGCTGGCGCTGGAGGAGAGCAAGCGGGATCGCTATCGCGAACATCACCCCGAGCTGGCCGCCCTGCCGGATGCAGAGCTGAGCGAGCAGCTGACGGCGCTCGATGCCCGTTGTCGCGCCCTTGAAGAGCAACTGTTCGAGTGCAAGAGCACGCTGGCGCAAGCCGAAGCGGCCGCCCTCAAGGCGGGCAGCCTGCAACAGGAGCTGGCCGCCCAGCAGGTGGTGGCCGACCACTGGCAGCAGCTGTGCGATCTGATCGGGCAGGCCAACGGTGCCAAGTTCCGCACCTTCGCCCAGAGCCTCACCCTCGAGCGTCTGCTGCTGGAGGCCAACGCCCAGCTCGCCGAGCTATCACCGCGCTACCGGCTGGAGCGGGTACCCGGCACCGATCTGGCGCTGCAAGTGGTGGATCTCGACATGGGGGACGAGGTGCGTTCGGTGGACTCCCTCTCCGGTGGCGAGAGTTTTCTGGTGTCGCTGGCGCTGGCGCTGGCCCTCTCCAGCCTCTCGTCACGGCAGACCCAGGTCGAGTCGCTCTTTATCGACGAAGGGTTTGGCACCCTGGATCCGGACAGTCTGGATCTGGCGCTCGCCAGCCTCGACTCCCTGCAGGCCGCCGGTCGCCAGATCGGGGTCATCTCCCACGTCCAGACGCTGGTGGAGCGGATTGGCGTGCAGATCAGGGTCGAAGCCCTCGGCGGCGGCGAGAGCCGGGTAGTGGTTCCCTAAGAGCCTTCGGCTCAATCACCAGTACCATCGGCCCCCCACGCCGTAAATAGCAAGACCCCGCCAATTGGCGGGGTCTTGCTGAGAAGCTATCAACCGAAGCGGTAGGCACCCATATAGAGGCTGCCGCCATCCCAGCTCTCGTGCAGCCGGGTGGGTGCCACACCATCGGCCGCCCCCAACGCCACAAAGAGCGGGCGCATGTGGTCATCGTGGGGATGGGACTCCACCGCGCCGGGAGCCAGCCGACGATAGTCGAGCAGTGCCATCCTATCCTCCTCGGCCATCTTCTGCTCCAGCCAGTCGACAAACTGGCTGGCCCACTCCGGCACCGGCGAGCCTTCCGGTGCCAGCGCCCGCAGGTTGTGGGTGATGGCGCCGGAGGCGAGGATGCCAATCCCCTGACTACGCAGTGCCCCCAACACCTCTCCAAACTGCCACAACTGGGCCGGGGTGAAGCTGGCGGGAATGGAGATCTGCACCAGCGGGATCTCGCTGTTTGGGTCGATCAGGGAGAGCGGCGACCAGACCCCGTGATCCAGCTCGCGCCGCACCGGGGTGGTTGTCAGTCCGGCCAGTGCCAGCTGGTCGCTCACCCCCTGCAGCAACCACTCGGGGCTGCTGGCAGGCCAGCGCATCCGGTAGAGGGGCTCGGGGAAGCCGTAAAAGTCGTACATCAAGGCCGGTTTGGGCTCGACGTTGATCTGCAGCTCGCGGCTGAACCAGTGGGCGGAGATGACCACCAGCCCCTTGAGCTCACCCAGACGCAGGGTTCGCAGAAAGCGGGTGGCGGGTTGCTCACGCAGCACCAGATCCGGTGCGCCGTGAGAGATAAACCAGACGGGGGCGAGGGACATAAAGCAGACTCCAACAAAGTATCAAGGGGCGATACCGGAGGGGATATCGCTGTTGGAATCGATTATCCCCCTGCCATTAAAGGTGAACAATCCAGCAAGATAGATAAGCACTATCAACCAATGGTTGATAATTTCACGCCTTCACGACCGGTAAACGGCGATAGATATCAAGGCAGCGGCGCTTCCGGCTGCGGTCGGGCTGCACGAAGCGCCATCCGGGTCGCTGCACTGTGATCCTGCCACTCTCGCCACGCCAATCCCTCGGCGGCCGCCTCCCCTTTCACTGGATGGGAGAAGATCGCCAGCAGACTGGCATTATCAGGCCAGTAGCGGGCTGGCAGCGTCTGAACCAGCAGCAGGGCGGCGCCCAGCAAGAGCAGAGCACATCCGGTTTCATGGCTGTTTTTCATCCCGACCTCCTTCACCCGTGCGCCAATGAACTAACATTTTTGCGCAAGCCGGTGACAAGACGGTGACAGTGGGCGGGTGGTCATTTTACAACATCTGAACCTCAACTCGGCCAAACAACCGCAGATGGCAACATTTGTATCCCTTCAGCCCGAACCTGTGGCCGTATGCTCTAAAATGTGACTCACAGGAAAACGTTATCCCTGAAAAGAAAACGTTATCTGGTCAAAACGTTGTTTCTGGATCATAAAAAGATTCCAAAAACTGGTGTATATTGCTCGGCGGAAATTCCTTAACCATGAAGATTGACATGAAAAAGACCAAAATTGTCTGCACCATCGGTCCGAAGACCGAATCCAAAGAAATGCTGGCCAAAATGCTGGACGCCGGCATGAACGTCATGCGCCTGAACTTCTCCCACGGTGACTACGCCGAGCACGGCAGCCGCATCAGCAACCTGCGCGCTGTAATGGCCGAGACCGGCAAGCACGCAGCTATCCTGCTGGACACCAAGGGTCCGGAAATCCGTACTATGAAGCTGGAAGGCGGCAACGACGTCGCGCTGGTCGCTGGCCAGACTTTCACCTTCACCACCGACCAGACCGTGGTTGGCAACAAAGACAAAGTGGCTGTGACCTATGCAGGTTTCGCCAACGATCTGCGCGTCGGCAACCGCATTCTGGTTGATGACGGCCTGATCGGTCTGGACGTTATCGAAATCACCGAGCGCGAAGTTATCTGTAAAGTGCTGAACAACGGTGACCTGGGCGAGAACAAAGGCGTTAACCTGCCGGGCGTCTCCATCAAGCTGCCGGCCCTGGCCGAGAAAGACAAGCGCGACCTGATCTTCGGTTGCGAGCAAGGCGTTGATTTCGTTGCTGCTTCTTTCATCCGTAAGAAAGAAGACGTTCTGGAAATCCGTGAGCACCTGAAAGCCCACGGTGGCGAGAACATCCAGATCATCTCCAAGATCGAAAACCAGGAAGGTCTGGACAACTTCGACGAGATCCTGGCTGTTTCCGACGGCATCATGGTTGCTCGTGGCGACATGGGTGTAGAGATCCCGGTTGAAGAAGTTATCTTCGCCCAGAAGATGATCATCGCCAAGTGCAACAAAGCCCGCAAAGTGGTTATCACTGCCACCCAGATGCTGGACTCCATGATCAAGAACCCGCGTCCGACCCGCGCCGAAGCTGGTGACGTGGCCAACGCCATCCTGGACGGTACCGACGCAGTGATGCTGTCCGGTGAATCCGCCAAGGGTAAGTACCCGCTGGAAGCCGTGACCATCATGGCCACCATCTGCGAGCGTACCGATGCCGTGATGCCGTCCAACCTGTCTGCTGCCAACGACAGCAACAAGCTGCGCATCACCGAAGCCGTGTGTAAAGGCGCCGTAGAGACCTCCGAGAAGCTGGACGCCCCGCTGATCGTGGTTGCTACCGAAGGCGGCAAGTCTGCCAAGGCCATTCGCAAGTACTTCCCGAAAGCCTGGATCCTGGCTATCACCACCAACAAGAAGACTGCTGCCCAGCTGGTGCTGACCAAGGGTGTGGTTGCTCACGTGGTTGACAGCATCGCCTCTACCGACGATTTCTATCGCATCGGTAAAGAAGCCGCGCTGGAAATCGGCATGGGTCTGAAAGGTGACGTGGTTGTGATGGTCTCCGGTGCTCTGGTACCGAGCGGCACTACCAACACCGCATCTGTTCACGTTCTTTAATCGGAACTGAACAAGCTGAAAACGGCGCCTGCGGGTGCCGTTTTTTTTGGCTATGTCCCAATTACGTGTTGAAAGGCTAAGCTTGAAGTAGGCCATCACCTTGAGGTCTACCATCATGGATACCCCAG
>NZ_JBSTYP010000083.1:0-16076 GCF_054052405.1 Aeromonas aquatilis
CAGCAGGGCAGCAGGGCAGCAGGGCAGCAGGGCAGCAGGGCAGCAGGGCAGCAGGGCAGCAGGGCAGCAGGGCAGCAGGGCGCACCCTGGCACAATCCAGGCGCTTGGCCGTGATGGTGTCAGGCTCTATGGGGGCAGACGCAAAAAGCCCCAGCCGTGCCACCGGCTGGGGAAAGAGGGAGATCAGATCGTTATGGTGTGTTATGCGGGCAGCTTATCCGCCAGGCGTTCCGCCTCTTTCACTGCTCGGGCGGTCACCTTGCGCACCCAGGCGCAGCGACTGGGCGACCAGACGAACCCAGACCCCCGGCACAGCTGGCGGATCTCTGGTGCTGGCTTGCCATCAAACTGGATAGTGATCCGCCCGTCATCCTCGAACATCCGCCAGCCGTCCCCCTCTCGTTCGATGGGGGCGGCCTGGTGCAGGCTCTGGATCTCCTCGATACGCTGGCGCAGGCGGCGGATCTCGGCGTTGTTGTTGCTCAACCTCCAGGCCGGGACGCTGCCCCGCTTGGCCTTGTTCGCCTGCTTGAACTTGTCCTGTATCTGCTCCCGTTCTGCCAGCTTGGCCCGCAGCTGTTCAAGGGCGGTCGGGTCATCACTGGCGATCCCGGCTTGGCCTACACTGGCGGCGCGGCTCTCCAGTCGCTTGGCTTTGTTATCCAGCGCGATGGATTGGCGCATTGCCTGATCAGACCGCTCCAGGGCGCGGCGGTGTTTTCTCTCACTGTGATGGCCTACCAGGATCGGCTGGCCAAACACGATCCCGGCTACCGCTGAATGAGCGGCGCCCCATCGCTGATCACTTTGCTGATTGGCTTTGATGGCTCGCACCTGCAACCGCCCCCGCTTGGCCTCTACTCGCCCGCTATAGTCGCCCAGCAGCTGGGCGCGGGTCAGGGTGGGGGCCTCGGCCCCCTGTTCGCCCTGGGTGGGCTGGCTGTCCTGCTCGGCCTGCTGTTCGACCGGCAGCGGCTGGCCGCTGGGGTCATCGTCCGGCGGGGTTGGCTGGGTCAGCATGGCCCAGGCTATCCGGCAAGCCTCCGGCATACTGGCGGCGGTGATGCCATCAAACTGGGCGACCTGCTCCCCCTGTTGGATAGTGACCGACCAGAGCCCCCCTGCCTGCTTGGCGCTGAATTTCGGTTTAATCTGGGCCGGTGCCTGCTCCTCTACCTTGGCAATCTCAACCGGCGCGGCCTGCTCCTCTACCGGGGCAACCTCAACCGGGGCGGCCTGCTCCTCTACCGGGGCAACCTCAACCGGCGCGGCGACCTGATAGCCAGGGATCGCTATCTCGCCATAAGGGATCGATCTTGCCTTGTCATCACTCCAAAAGCGGATTTTTTGGATTTTCCAACCGGTATAGATATATCCCTTATTGGTCAGATAGTACCCGCCACCAAAGCTGTATTTTTCGCGGTGTTCGGTGCTCTGTTCTGGGTCAGCTAAAAATTCCGTGTCGGGGTGATTCTTGGCGGCCTTGCGCATTTCAGAGAACAGATCGCGGGTATGCTTAGACCAAGCCAGCACGATCACCCGGTCATCCTTGGTTTTGTAATAATCTGAATATGGATCGCTGCTGTCATCGAGCGATTCCAGATAAGCCACGATCACCCCCTTGGCATCGGCTGGAATGTCCAGCCCTGATCGCCACTCATTGACCATATGATCGCGCTGCTGCTTGGCTAGGCGGCGGGCCTCCATGGCTGCCTGTTTCTCTGCCTCGATCCGATCCTGCTCTGCCTTCTCTGCTGCCTCACCGGCTGCGCGGGTGGCGGCTACTTTGGCGGCGGCATCGGGGCCGAAATCGATCCCGCGAACAAACTCAAGCAGGCTTTGCCATTCATCTGCTTGATAATAGGCGCGGCCCTTTTCTGTCTCAGCAAATGCCAGCATGGCAAGACAATGATCGGTGAATCCGTGGGTATCACTGGCGGCCAGGTCTAACCTTGCTTGATAGCTGTCGCCATCGTCAAAATTGACGGTAACACTGGTTTTTTGATATCCGCCGCCAACATACCCCAAAGCCGCCACCTGGGCGCGGGCCTCAAAATCTGAAAACGTGCAAAGCTCCTCCTCCCCCCATGCGCCAGACTCTGACCAGTGAACCAGCACGGAAACCGGGCGGCGCACAAACTGGGCGGCCTGCTGTTGTTTGGCGGCGTTAAAATCAGCCATTGAAATAAGGGTTGCGCTCATGATCTCGATCTCCATCAGTTACCAGGTGGCGGCCTGGGGTGGGCAACTTGCCCCGCTTGTCTTTAATATAGTCCTATTTTCGGACTAATCAAGCGGCGATATCAGTTTTCTTGTTTTTTCCTGTGATCCTCTCGATCACGGTGGCAGCCGCGATCCCGCTGGCAATTCTCGCCTCTCGGGGGGTCAACTCAATATTCATCGGTTGATCGCCGTTTGCCTTGTTTCTGGCGGCGCAAATCACCCGACCAAGCCGCGCCAGGGGGAACGGTTCACCCGCTCGGGAGGCGGCTACCAGTTCCCCAACCAACCAGGCGGGCAGGGGGGCAGCGTGACGCTGCCCGGATTGATAAACGGCTATGCCCGCCGCCCATAGTTCTAGGGCATTCATACGCGATCCCCCTCTGGCAGTATTTTGGACAAGGCCAGGCTGATGAGGTCTGCTTGATAAGCCGCCAGGCGGCGGGCCGTCCAGCCCTTTGTTTTATCCAGCTGCTGGCGCCAGTTGCCAATGGGGGCGCTGTTCACAAGCTGGCGCATGGTGGCGACAAAATCAGGGCGAGAATATGCCCCTTGCGCATGGGCGGCCAGTGTATAGCTGACGTTCTGGGCGATGTTCATACACCCAACAGCGTGGCGCCAATCCAGGCGGGGCATGATCCAATCCGTGCGATTTTTGGCGTTATCCGCCGCTTGTTTCCCCACGTTATCCAAAAAGCCGACCAGGTGAACCAGGCAACGGAACGGATCAGCGGCATCAATTGAGTGAAAACCATAAGTTCCCGCATCCATCACAAAGCGATCTCCATCAAGCGACACATCAACAAAAGCGATCTTGATGGGGCCGGTTTTCAGGCTGGCGAAAAATGTCTCAAGTGTTTTTTTCATGGTGTTGATCTCCATCAGTTACCAGGTGGCGGCCTGGGGCGGGGCATTTTGCCCCGCTTGCCTTTTAATATAGTCCTATTTTTGGACTAATCAAGCGGCGAACAACATTTTTTTTGTGGCGGCAATATAGTCTGTATACCCCTGGCGCTCTGGGCCGCGCTGGATCATGTTCGCCAGGGTCTGGCGGGTGGTCTTTACTAACTCGGCCATGCTGGGTTGATCATAAAAGTCGTGATTTGAATGTTCGGTTTTCCCCCTGTAGTAGGTGCAACTTTGATGGTTAAACCCTGGGCAGGTCATCACCTCAACCGATACCGGGTGATGGCGGGCAAGGCGCCCGCTGGGGGTGGTGTGACAGATCACCCTGATCACCACTCGCACCCCGACACCATCAAAGATCAAGGATGTGCGATCTTCGGTTGTGCCTTTCCAGGTAACACGCGAACGCATGGCCAGGGTCAGGCTTGAATCTGCCGGGGTGTGTTTTTGTACCAGGGCGGCGAATAAGTTTGATGTGTTTTTCATGGTGTCGATCTCCATCAGTTACCAGGTGGCGGCCTGGGGTGGCAGGGGCGCTCCCCCTCATCTGCTTTTAATATAGTCCTATTTTCGCACTAATCAAGCGCAATAAAGCCCCTTTTTGCGGGGCTTATCACAAAAACTGTTTTCTACTGGTTCGCCGGGTATAGCACTTTCCTGGCAGACCCTGCCGGGCGGCCTGGGCCACCTGGGGCGGCCCGCTTGATCCCGGCAATCCGCCGCTCTACCAGCGCGGCGAACTGGGCCGGGCTGGCATCGCGCAATGTTGCGAGCGCCTCAATAGTAGCAAGCAGGCCAGGGCGGATCTTGTCGGCGCGGGCGCTGGCGGTGTCGCTTGCCTGGTAGAACAGGGCCGAGCGGCTGACACCCAGCAGGGCGGCGGCTTGATCCCGGTTCAGCTGCTGCCCCTGGCTATCCGTCAGGGTGTCCAGCCAGGCCGCCACGGCGGCGGGGGTCTCAGGGGTTTTCATCTGGTGCCGTCCTTATTTAGTCCGATACTAGGATTATTATCTACCCCCGCCCATAACGCAAGCGGATACACACCCAGGATACACGGCCCCAGGATACACGGCCCCGGATACACATTGCTGGATACACGGGGCAGGATACACCGCTCTGGATACATGGGCCTGGATACACGGCTCGGGATACACGGCGGCGGATACATGGCCCTGGATACACAACTGGCAGTGAGATACCCGGCTGGATACAGTTGACTGGAAAATCAGCAGGCAGATGCTGATAATGGAATCGCTTGAGAACAATAAAAGGAGCACAGGGATGGATCAAACGATAGTCGGCAGCCGGGCGGCACGGCCCCATTATGCCAAGGTGGTGGGGATGGTGGCGGCGGCATGGATAGCCATCAGCCTGCTGATGCCATTCTTTATCGGGCCCATGGGGATGATGGCCAGCGGCTGGGTGGCGCTGGCCGGTGCCCAGCCATGGATGGTTATCGCTCTGGCGGTGGCCTTTATTGGGGTGCTCGGGAGCATCTACTGGCTTGCTCCCATATGCGCGGTAGCAATGGGGGTGATGCTGTTCCAGGCGTACCACCGCTTTGCCAGCGCCATAGATGGGCTGGCCATGGAGGGTGATGATGCCATGATGCAAGGGATGGTTGGCGCCATGGCCGCCCAGTCCGGGCTCGGGTTCGGCGCGTTCCTGGTGATCTTCGGGGTGCTGCTGCTGCTGTTCAGCCCATTGCTGCGCAGATAGCCGGTGATGAAAGGGCCGCTCATTGAGCGGCCCTTTTTTATTTCCCCATCAACCCCATCAACTGGGTCAGTGCGCTGATTGGATTATCTGGATATCGCGGCGCCTTATCATCGACCCCGAAACCGAATACATCCTCGAACGATTGTAAAAACTTTTCTAAAACCGGCTCTTGTAAAAACTTTTTATCTTTTTCTTCTGATACCAGGTGAAAATAAATTTCGATGATTTTGAGTGCCATTTCATAAAAAACTTTTTTCTGGAAAATCTTTTCGTTTTCCTCGAAAACAAGTTTTGCCGTTGCAATGTTCTTTTCGCACTCATCAAATAATACCGGGTGACCATCCGGCCCATTGGTTGGTACCAGCACCATATGCCCCCAGTGACTCCACGGCCCAGGGCGGCGCCAATCACTGCCCGTCCACTCGTTGGGGCTGAATGCCCAGCCCAGCCCTTGGCGGCAGTAGCTGATTACCATCACCCCGGTGGGTACCGGATACTCATGGATGCTATGCACAGTGAGCCCGCCGCCTGTTTTCAAGGTGACATACTCCCACCACATCCGATCAGCAATCTGCCCCTCCAGCTGTGGGGCATTTTGCGCCAGCACCTGCTTGATGCGCTCAATGGCATCCGGCTTGGGTAGCTGGGCAGTGACGGCAGCGAACAGGGCTCGCCAGGCCAATAACTCACGCTCTTGCTGCATATTGTCCCTCATTAAAAAACTTGGGCCGGTATGGCTTGCCCAGCAGACGGGCGGTGATGCTCTCTTTATTCAGCCTCACCTCAACGGAATAGCTGACATTGCGATAACGGATGCTGACAGTGGTGGAGCTGTGATATTTACGGCAGCCATATTTCTCCAGGTAATAATCAATCGCCTGGTGAGCCACCACCAAATGTTCCATTTCGGTATCGTTCTTTATGATGCGCTCGATCATTCGCAATGCCTCATCGGTACCAGCTCACCGGGTACCTTATCCAGAGAGAGATATTTGATCCCGTTCAGCACCACCACATCATTTTTACGCTGGCGGAATGATTGCCCGGCCAGCTCTGGGTTGTTCCCTATGTAGCGAACGGTATCCCCTTTGTGCTTCTTCCATCCGGCTTGTTCCGGCGTCAGCACCAGGTTTGCCCATGGCTTTTCTTTCTGCTCGGGCGCTTTCTTCTTGGTCGGCTTGCTCTTGACCGGCACCACACAACGGGACTTTGCGCAATCGAACTCCCCGTTTGGTAATCGCTTAACGTGTGCGCATCCTTGGCACGGCAGGATCATGATGATGCCCCCGGCGCCAGCACATCACGCGCCCCGTTATGACCAGGAGGGGAGATCAGCCGTTCGGCTTCCATGTATTCGATGATCCTGGCCGCCCGGTTGTACCCTATCTTGAACTCTCGCTGGATCGATGAGGTGCTGGCCCGCCGTGACTCCAGCACAAAGGCTTTTGCCTTGGCATAGATGGGGTCTACTTCACTCGGGGCCTGGTCAAAGGTGATGCCGTTCGCCAGCTCCTGGCTGGCAGCGGATATCAGCCGCTCAAGGCCGACAAACCCCAACCCGGTGGCAGCCATCACGGCGGTTCGCGTCAGCTCCTGGCCATGCTCCTTGGCCTGCTCTGACATCATCAGGATCTGGCGAACCTGGTCGGCGGTGATCTGCTCCTCTGCCACCTCCCCAAGGTTGTCGTCCTGGATCAGCTGCCTGAACTGGGCCACAAACTCCGTCATGATCCCGGTGGCCAGTACAAAGTTGGTATCTGCATCCGCCAGGTGGTTCTCACCGCCGCTCAGCAGCTCGCAATACTCATCAGGCATCGAGATCCCGGTGATGCGGCAATCATGGTGCAGGGTGAACCCGATCTTGCCTTGCCAGCTGAGGTTAAGCTGGGAGCACTGATGGCCATCGGCCAGCGCGGTGGTCGTGATACCGGATAGCTGTACCGATCCGCTGTCCTTTATCCGCACCGCCTCAGTGTTACCCTGTTGCAGGTCGGCTACACAGCCAATCCCAAACCCATCCGGCAGCGCCGGATCGGACTTGAGCCAGCCGGTCATGGCATCGACCAGGTGATGGCGGGGTGACAGGGGGAGAACTGGCAGGCTACCCAGTGCTTTACGCAACAGGCAAAGCGCTTCATCGGCCTTGTTCTCGCTGCTCTCCCCCACGGCAATGAACTTATCTTTGGTGTTGATCCAGATCTTGGTGGAGTAGAGTTTGCCAAAGGCGCGGGGCAGCAGTTTTAAAAAGGCTTCCTCCTCCAACCGGTCTTTCATGGTTTTGGTGATCGTCTCTCCCTGAGCGATCAGCTCCTCTTTTTTCTTGGCTGCCTCTCGCCTGATGGCGTCAGCCGGTACTGGCCTGACCTCCTTTTTAACTCGGATCAGAATATGATGCCCGACCTGGTGAATCAGGTCGGTGGCCAAGTCGCTCAGGGCTGGGGAGAACCCCATCCGGCTATAGTCCTGCTCACCGCAGGGGGTGAACGGACATTGCTCCAGCTGCTTGGCCAGCTCTGACCAATCCACATCCTTGGTCAGCGCGTAGAGGTTCAGATTCTTGAAATAGGGTTTCGGTTTGGCTGGCATTTGTTGACTATCTCCTGACAGTGACGAATGAGCTTTCTCAGCTCAACCAGCTGCTCTATTGAATGGCGGTCAATATTGTCCAGTCGCTCCAGCAGGCGCCGCCAACGTGGCGCCCAGCGACTTTTTGACCAGCTGGCGGGTGATGGGTTGGCAAGTCCGACACGGCGAGCCAGCGCGGCGCTGCTGAACTGGTCGGCATCCTGGATACCTTGTAACTCATTGCGGCGGTGCGTCAGCGCCGCAGAGCACAGGTCGAGAAGGGTCTTTTTGGTCGATTCATGCAGCTGCATATGTTCGCTATCCGTAACGAACAACCACATGGCCAGCACATCATGGAATGACTGTTGATATTCGGTCGCATATGCAAAATGCAACCAATTTGCGTTTTGCACTGGCAATCTGGGTATAAAGCGCAACATCCGGCTGGCGTCCAGCTGGGCCTGGGTGATAAGCACCCTGGAGCCCGGCACAGATGGCCCGCCCTCATTGTTGCAATCCCTGGTGGTCGGTGCGACCGCTGTTTGATATGCCCGCTGGATCTCTAACCTCCAGAAAGCAATCTCCTGCTCCCTCATTTCACTGGTACATCCCTTGCAGTGAATAACAAAATATGGATTGAAGTGCAGCTAAATTCTGGACGGGAACAAGCGAAAGGACAACAGATTTAATACAAAAAACGCCATTAAATGCGTCTAATCAGATGCAAATATTGGATCAATCACAAGATCCTCATTATTATGAGTGATATTAAGTGTACCGAACGGACACAACTAGAAAGGGTATTGTATGGAAACCATAGAGACGGCTTCCCTCGACACGATGGGGCAACGGATCAGAGCATTGCGAAAAGCCAATGGGCTGACCATGAACCAGCTTGCTGAGCTGGTTGACGCTGCTCAATCGACTATCAGCCGGATAGAAATTGCCCCCGGCATTGATGGCGTTAGCACCCACATTATCCAGTCCATTTGCCAACAGTTCGGATGCTCTATGGATTGGCTGGTTTCAGGGCGGGGGCCGAACCCGCTTTGCGGCTCGCCTATTGATGGTGTCGTGGGGTCTACCAAACCCAGCGGCATCGAACGAATGCGGGTATTTAATTTCAGCTATGGCAGCGACTTGAAATATGTCATTAACGCCAGCCCCAACAAATTCCAGATGGGCGATCTGTTGATTGTTGACCTGGCCGCCGTCCCTGAACGTGGTGATGATATTGTGGCCATGGTGGATGGTGACATTAAGCTGATGCGGCTGCTGAACCCGATGGGCTCAATGAGTGTGGTCGAACACTACAACGGCGGATCCAGCGATATGTTTGATGCTGGAAATGCCGCCTGGATGGGCGTTGTAAGCGGGACGCTAAGTAACAAACGGGTTAGAACAGTGTGAAATCCGCAAATCCATAATTTGGATTTCCGACTTTCAAAATTTTGGTAAAGCGGCTAGGATCAAGGCGTCCTAGCCCGCTAGTTTTAATACTCTTTTGAATCTGCTGCCGAATTTAGGCAAAAAGAAAGCCCGGTGGCGACCGGGCTGACTCAAATGAGTTGGCGGGCCAGTTACCAGCTGGTAATCCGCCGCTGTACTTCTCTATATTGCAATGAACGGTCTCACGCGTTCGATTTGAATTGTAGCAAAAAGCGCTCCGGGCGCAACCCGCAACACTGTCGAATATGCAAAAACGTTCATTGCCAAACAAGGATTTTGGTAATGAAAGTAACTCTCAATGAAGTCAGAGATTATTTTTCCCGCAATTTTGGCGATGGTCGCCGCCTCTATCAATTTTTCCGTGATGAGATTGCCCAGGGGGCTGCCGCGCATGGCATCCTGTGGGGCGAGGTAGAGCATGATCTCCCCTGGCAGGCTGGCGCAAAGCTGCGCCTCAATGCCCGCAAATACCTGAAAAAAGGCGCCAAAACAGCCGCCGTCTATGCCGACTACAAAGAAAAACACGGCATCACCTACCCGACCATATCTATCGCCAACCGGGGTGAAAAAACCGCCTGCTATACGTTTGATGGCATGGAACGGCTGTGGATGATGGTTGAATCTGAGCGCGGCCTGACTGACCTCAGCGACCGCCAGCGCGACAAGCTGGCCATGCAGGCTGAGCAGGCTCGCCAGCGCGAACTCAAGGCGGCAAGAGAGGCTGAGGCAGAACGGCAGCGCCGGGAGGCAAACCGGATTGAGGAAATCCGCCATTTCCTCACCCTGAACCCGCTGAATGAATCCGCCTACCTGATCAAAAAGCGGCTTTGGGGCATTTTGCCCCATTGCCCGCAGCTGCGGGAAGGTACCAACGAAAACGGCCATTATATGGCTATTCCGCTCTACTCAGCCCACCGCCGAGATCTGCGCCATCCTGGTGATGTGGTCGGTGTGCAGCGCATCTATGATGCCCTGTTCGAGCGGAAAAATAGCAGTAAAAAGACCGATAAGGATTTCACCTGGGGCCTGGAAAAGGTCACTGAGGCAGCTCACACCCAGATAGGCGACCTGGTGACTGCCGACACCATCTATTTTGTTGAGGGCTGGGCGACCGGCGCAAGCTGCTATCTGGCCCATCAGGAGCATCTGGTTGGCAAGCGCGGCGCCTGCGCCGTCATAGTCTGCCTGGACTCCACCCAGCTAAAACTGGTGGTGGAGGTGTTTTTGCAGCGCTGGCCGTGGCTGAGCGAACGCATGGCCATCGCCCTGGATAATGACCGCCTGACCCAAAAAGAGGGTAAGGGTAATGCCGGGCTGTCGGTTGGCGATTACCTGCTGCGGCAGTTCCCATCCCTGCGCTGTCAGGTTCCCAATTTTGATGAAGCCGATAGCCGCCCGGACGGTAGCGACTTTGACGATCTGCGCCAGGGGCATCGGCTCGGTCTGAAAGCCGTGGCGCAACAGCTGCACGGCGCCGATTTCCGCATGGACAAGATCGATGACCTGTTTGAACGGGCCCTGAGAACCATGACGCTCACCCCCAAGGGGGCGGCCTTGCAAGAGGCAGCAGAGCGGGCGGCCATGGCGGGGGGTAACCTGTTCCCGATCAAGCTCAACGTCCAGCAGATCCGCGAACGCCTTGATGAGGTGGTGGCCCTGCATCCCTGGATGGATTTTGATTGGCAAAGAGTAGGGGATCGGCTGGCTCGCCACCTGAGTTATCGCCAATATAAGGCCCATTTGTATCGCTCATTCAGCCCGAACATCACCCGCGCCAAAAACCGCCCCGATCATATTCTTTACAAAAAATTCCCCGACACAGTAATTACCCCTGCTATCCAGTCATACATTGACCAGCTCAGTGGGCTCATCATCGTCAGGGCCCCTATGGCGTCAGGAAAGACCCAGCAGCTTATCAAGCCAGAAATGTGGCGGGCTCATACCGGCTCTTATTTCGCTCACCGGGTTAGCCTGGTTGGCTCTGCTCACGAAACGTTGACCAAAAGAAAAAAGGATGGCAGCGAGAATCACATCCCTGACTGGATGATGGAGATCTATCACTACCAGGAGCATGAAACATTCATGGCGATGGATGCGAAAAAGATGTGCAGCTGCATCAACTCCATCAACAAACCGGCATTCAACCGCATTCTCTCAAACATGGATTTGCTGGCCGTGGATGAGGCGAGCCAGACCCTGAGATCGATCACTGCATCCGGGGTGATGGCCTACCCGCTCACGGTTATGAACCGGCTCAAACAGGCCGCTGCCAAAGCCAAAAAGGTGCTGTTGGTCGATGCGGATGCTAATGATGACTTGGTGGAATGGGCTGGCCAGGTACGCGATATGCGGGGCGATGAACAACCGATCCACGTTATCGAGCTGGCCACCGACTGTAGCCACCTCACCGTTTTGCACGGTGAACTGGATGCCGTCTACAGCGATGTGATCCAGAAGGTTGGCGAGGGTTACCGGGTGATGGTCGCAGAAGATGCAGCAGAAGAAGGCCGCCGCCTGGCTGATGACCTTACCCAGTTATACCCTGACAAAAAGGGTCTGTTTATCTCTCAAAATACCAAGACTCACGATGCCGCCGTGCGTGATTTCAACGACAAGCCTGACGATAACATCGAAAAATATGACTGGATTATTTACAGTCCGGCGATCTCGTCTGGGGTGTCGATAGAGAAGAAGCATATCCAGCTGCATTATGGCCTGTTCCGTGGGGTGGTTAGCCCATCAGATGCGGTGCAGATGATCCGCCGCGACCGTACCGCCACCCAGTTCATTCTCGGGCTGGGTAGCCAGGGCGGTTGGAAACTTGATGATGAACTGGCGTTTTGGAAAGCGACCATATCCGGCATGGGCAAACAGGCCGATGGCCTAGAGGTAGAGTATGACGCTGAAAAAGGCGGCATCCTGCTCAAGTCTGGAGACCTCCTTTTTGACAGACTGAGGATCCGCCAGGTATGTGCCGAAAACAGCGCAAGAAACGATTTTGGCAATGTGCTGTTACTGCAACTGATGGCTGACAAATACCGGGTGTTACCGCTCGGGCTGGAGAACGCCAATGTGATGGCCGCCACCGGCAAGCAGATGAAGATAGATGCAGGTAAGCGCCTGGCTGAGCAGGATGCAGAGCTGATCATGAAGCAGCAGACCCCCAGCGATGAGCTGCGCAAAGAACTGAACAAGAAGCCCCATATCAGCCTGGAAGAAAAAGCCGCATTGGAACGCTGGTCGATAGAGCGCTGTTTGCAATCTGAGGTTAACCAGGAGTCGATCCGCTGGCTGCGCTCTGGTGGCCTTGGCCACTGTAAACGCTTTGAGCTGTTGCAGATGGCGCCTGAACGCGCCGCCCTGTTGGATCTCGGTGAGATCCAACAGGGATTACCCCCATCGACCAGGAGTTATATCGATCACTCTCGGGAGCTGTTGCAGGGGTATTTCACTACCTGCGGCATCAACCTCAAGGATGGTACCGGCGAGGTAACACAAGAAGCGCTCCAGGCAGGGCTGGATATGCTCATGCAGGAGCACAATCGCCATTTCCTGAATCACTATGCGTCATGGGCCCCCCAGTTGAAAAATCGCAAACAGGGGGCCTGGCTGTTCAAAGCCGTTTGCGAAAACCTGAATCTTGAAACGGAAAAGACCAGACAGACCCGCAGCTCAGGCGGGGCCATAGTCTGGAGGATCACCCCAGCCAGCTGGCAGCTGATGATGGATATCTACCAGGGCCGCAACGAATGGGGTTACTCATCATTTGAGGAGTTCCACGGCACAACCTCTCCGCGCCCTGTACGCCTGCTGATGGGGGTCGGCAAGCTAACCCTTACCATGCAGACCATCAGCGCAGAGAAAGCGGCCCAGAGCCGCCTCCATTCGCTCAAGGATGGCGTCTATGCAACACCTGGCAGCTCGGTATGGAGAACATCACCGAACGCCGTCAGCGTGGCCAGGCCGACTAAATACATTAACAAGGTGGTAGAGGTGATCATGACCGTCATTCCACCAACCAACAAGCCACCGGTACGCCTTCTGATAGGGGTCGGCAAATCAACCCTGACCATGCAGACCATTCGATCAGAAGAAGCCGCAATTATTCGCCTCCCACTTCGCAATGGGGGCACCTATGCGACTACCGGCCATGCTGCATGGCTCGCAGCCAAGAATGCCGTCAGCGTGGCCAGCCAGCTCCCCCATTCCTATCCGTTGGCTGATCTGATCAGGCTGGGTCTGCCGTCGAACGGGATCGGGGCCCACGGTAGGATCCACGATCTGCCGAATGATCTTATAAGCAAGGATCAAGTCGTGGATCCCGCTGGATCACCAACAGGATCTCTTTCTGATGAGCTGATGACCATTTTGAGAGGGGTAGCGGATCGGGTGCGGTGCCGCCTCTCTGATGTGGTTTCGCTGCTCTCTCCGGCTGATTGCCAGGATCTGCTGACCGGCGCTATCTCTGTGGCCTGGGTGACTGACTACGTTCAACGCTGCCGTGACAACCATGGCGAGCTGTTTGGCCGTGGGGTGTGATGTGGCGGTGATAGAAATGAATGCGGGGCAAAATGCCCCGCATTAAATAGACAGCGGTAGCTATTGCTACCGGCCACACTGGGCGCACCTTTGTGTGGTCTTGAGCCTGGTGCCTTTGGCCCAGGAGACAGACGAATTATCCACCATCTCTATGGTTTTTCAAGCTGACGGATTAGCCGTTTTACCTCTGTGACGGTTGCGCCGTGCGGGACGCTGATTTCCCCCGTTCCCTGGCCGTCCCGCGATACGGTGATATGCCGGTCACCCCGAAACCAACAATACTCGATCCCGGTGTCCGGGTTGGCACCCTCCAGGATGCCAGACCGGTATTCAAATCGGATGGTCACTGTTATCCCTCCAGTGACTCATAGTGAGCGAACGCCCTAGCCACATCCGCCTTAACCGGGGCGATAGCATCCGCCTTGCTGCCCATCACCTCATTGGCCAGCACGGTACCATCCGGCAGGGTGGCAGAAACCGACCACCAACCATCAACCCGCCGCGCCGAGATCGCCACCTTGCTCCAGCTTGCCAGCCACTGGCCCCAGGCATCTTGGCAAGCCTCATGCAACCCATCGGCATCGGAATTGAACCGGATCCGCAGCGAGCCGATGCAGAGCGTCACCAACCAGCTGCCAGCCTGGCCCTTGCATCTGAATTTTGGCTGGTGGTAATGCCCCTGGTCTGTGGCCTGCTCCGGCTCCGGCTCAGGCTCACCACCATCTGGATCTGGCTCCGGCTCCGGCTCCTGTTCTGCCTCATCCCCCTCTGGATCCGGCTCCTGCTCGTCCTCCGGCGCCTCCAGCTCAGCATCCCGCTTGGCTTGCCGCTCTGCCAGCTGTTCCGGCCCCATATCCAGGATATCCATCACCTCCGCAACGGCCACCGGCTCATCCAGGAATGACAGGTCGATCCCATAGGTACCCTCTTTTATCATCAGGGCCTGACCGGTGATCTCCAGGTACCGTTTAACCATGGGGGCATAGCACTTGCGCTCACGGATGATCACCGTCTGGTTGATGACCACCGAAGGATCCGCCAGCACCTGCTCTTTCACCCACTCATGGAGCACCGCCGCAGCGTCACCCCGGCTGATCCCCTTCACGGCATCATCGAGCTTGCACAGCTGCTCATATCGACTTTCCATGGCCTCTATCGGTGGCCGGTTGTGGTGGAAGCGCTGCAACTTGATGTGCTTGTATTGCAGCTGCGCATTCGGGTCGTCATGGCCCAGCAGCTGGCTGTAAAAAGCATCCTCATTGACCTTGGCCCAGCGCGGATCATGGTCAAACCATCGTTCCCGGCAGATCCTGGCGTAAATGGCTCGGGTGTCATATAACCGCTGGGCCTTGCCTACCCCATAGAAAACCCGCCTGGCCAGCTTGTTCAGCCCATTGGCCACCCGGTCATTGATCATCTTCTCCTGGCTGCGCATATCGCCGGGCGGGGTCAGCGCGTTTAGCTCCTTCGTTCTGTCCAGCATCCTGAGCCCGTTGAACGCCTTGATCACCAGGTCGGCAGGGAACAGGCTGTAAATCATGTAGCCATCATCCCGCTCATCGCCCCGCTTCTTGGCCTGGCCCTTGAACCGCAGCCGGTACTCATCGATCCGTTCAAACTCCCCCAGGGAGATAATTTCGATGGGGCGCCGCCCGGTAGCGCCACACAGCGCAAAAACCGTCAACTCGAAATCCCATGCCGTATGCTCCTTGTAGGTGGCCCACGGCTGCGTTAGCAGCAGCCCCAGCTTGTGCATATAGGTCGGGTAATCGATCAGGGTGTTGTTGTTCTGCTTGGTGTCCAGGCGCTTATCTGCTGCCTCCAGGAACTGCTCTTTCATGCCAGGCGGCAGCTTGAGATTCACCACAACCTCATGGTCAATCTTGATGCCGATCACATCGTTCAGCGCTGCCTCAACCTCATCAAAGCTCGCCCGCAGTTCGGCCACCAGCTCCAGATTTGGCCTGCCGTTCTCGTTGATGGCCTGCAACCGGCCAGCCCATGCAGGGTGGGCCTTTGCCAGCATGATCAGGGCCGACTTGTAGGCGCCCGAAAAATTGATGGCAGAGAACCCCCTAGCCAGCGCTGCCTCATCTTTCAGCGCGTCCTTGATGGCCCCCTTCGCCTTGCGCAAGTCTGCCACGGTAGCCCCCTCAGCCAGCATCGGCTCAAACAGGGGGGCATGGAGAGGGTACCGCTTTTGCAGCCGCTGAACCTCTCGTTCAAGCAAGTGGTGATGGAGGTTCAGCTCCTCCAGGCTCTTGCGCAGCCGGGTCAGATAGCTGGAGAAGGTGGCCAGGCTGATGCGGTTCTCGACCTTCTTGCCGCCGTACCGGCGCTTATCCAGGTACAGGGCATTCAGCACCTTGGTTGCCGCCTGCTTGAATGCGGTGGTTTTCTTGGCCTGCGGCCAATCAGACTTCTCAATACGCTGCACATCAGATACCAACTGCTGCCGTATCTTGTGCAGGTCAATTTTCATCACTGGCATAGCTCAACCCTCCATCAGTTTCACATACCTAGTATAAGCAATAACACATACACATCAAGGTTGATTTGATTTATCACGCATCACATACACATCAATGTTATCACATACTGGTTAGCATAACACATACTTTAATGGGTGTGTGTTGTTCACAGTGTCGCGGTAATAATAAACGTTTATTATTACCGCG
>NZ_JBSTYP010000084.1:0-15706 GCF_054052405.1 Aeromonas aquatilis
GGACTGGCCGTCCGCCAGGCAGCGCGGCGCTGTGGGGTCAGCAAAAACACCGCGTTCCTCTGGCGTCACCGCTTCTTGCGTGCCATGGCAGCTCATCAAGCCACACGGGAAGAGAGCATCGTTGAGGTTGATGAGACCTTCTTCCTTGAATCGTTCAAGGGGCAACGGGGGCTGCCGCGTCCGCCAAGGCATCGTGGTGGCAAGGGGCGAACCCGTGGAACCGGGCCGGATTACATCCCGGTGATGGTGGTGCAGGACCGTGCTGGCCACCATGCGGATTTTCAGCTGGAGAAGATAAATGCCGAGACGGTCATCGCGGTGTTGAAGCCGTTGGTGTCACCGGATGCGGTGTTGTGTAGCGATGGTGCGGGTGTGTATGCGAGTTTTAGCAAAGTGCAGGGCATAACCCATCAGGTAGTGCACAATCGCCAAGGCGAACGGGTGGTTGGTGCGTATCACATCCAGCACGTGAACGGGTATCACCATCGGTTGAAGGAGTGGATGGAGCGGTTCCATGGCGTGGCGACGCACTACCTGAAGAATTACCTGGGTTGGCGCAGGATGCTGGAGCGTTACGGGAGGGGCGTGAATATCAAAGCATGTTTGCATGAGGCGCTGGGGCACCCCATGCAACACGTAATTGGGACATAGCCTTTTTTTTCGGTCAAATATCTTCAAATAAGCTACTGACTTCACAATATTTTTAGCTTGTTCAAAAAACGAAAGGGGTCAAATTGACAAGGATCGGCGCTAACGTACAATCGTTTGTGCTTTAGACAGGGATTGTTCTACGTGCTACTGGGACAAAGAGACGTGGTCAGTCATGAGCCAACCCCTGCTTGCAAGGCAAATGCAGCCCAGCACGGGCTTAGTTTCATTTTGTTATTGATAGGATTTAGCACATGTCTGACATTCGCACCGGCCAGGTAAAATGGTTCAACGAAACCAAAGGTTTTGGCTTTATTGAACAATCCCAGGGTCCGGACGTATTCGTTCACTTCTCCTCCATCCAGAGCACCGGTTTCAAAACCCTGGCTGAAGGTCAAAAAGTCCAGTTCACTGTGACCCAGGGCAAAAAAGGCCCTCAGGCTGAGAACGTTACTCTGGTCTAAGCCCGCGCCAGTGAATCATGCAGGAGGAGCCAAGGCCCCTCCTCTTTTTTGCCCGCAATTCGCCCCCTCCTGTCCCACTTGCCCCTGAATCGCCCCGGGTTTTCTAGACTCTCTGTTGTTGAACATTGAACTGCTTCCTCTTTAAATTCAGGAGTAAATCGTGGTGTGCCCATACGCTCCGCCTATGTTCAAATTCTAGGGCAGGATCGTCTACTGGGGGGCAGTCCAGTCCCGAAAGTGGAGACGGGGAGCTTGGCGAGGGTAGCGACAACTTGATCGCTGTGTGATAGTCTTGTCGGCTGCATGGTGTGCTTTCCGTGCTATGAAATTTGACAACACACACACCCTAAGCAACTGATTTTTAATGATTAAACCAACCATTTCCCGACATGCAATGTCAACTCGATGAAACCTGTCGTAAAATGCATACCTTGGATCAACCGTATCTATCACGGATTGCACGAGTCTTTCACATGACAAAATGGACACTGGGGTACCGCTATCCCATCGCCCTGACTATCAGCCTGGCCCCCGCACTCACCCCTATGATGGTGCAGGCGGCCCCGTTCGAAGCGCCGCCAGCCACCGGCATTCTCGATAGTCTCTGCTATGACTATGTTCCCAAGATAGAGAAGCCTGCATCGGATCAGGATGCCAACGCACAGCCGGTCGAGGTTGATGCCGACCGTCTCGAAGCCAAACAGGGCGGCACCGCCGTCTATGAAGGTGACGTCAAGGTTCGTCAGGGGGTTCGCAAGTTTGACTCCGATTATGCCCAGCTCGACCAAAAGAGCCGGGATGTCATCGCCATCGGCAACATCTATTACAACGATGGTCAGGTGACCGTCACCAGCGACAAGACCCTCAAATCCAACCTGGATACCAAGAACTCCGAACTGGAAGAGGGCAAGTATCAGGTGCATGGCTCACCGGTGCGCGGCTTTGCCAAGCGCGTAGTGATGACCAACAACAACCAGAACATCACCATGGAGGGGGCCCAGTACACCACCTGCCCCCCCGGTCAGGAAGTGTGGACCCTCAAGGCGGGCAGTATCGACATCGACCAGAAAGAGGTGTTCGGCGAAGCCTGGAACGCCAGCCTCTGGCTCTATGACTACCCGGTGTTCTACTTCCCCTATATCAACTTCCCCATCAAGGATGAGCGGAAGACCGGTCTGCTTTACCCGGGTTACAAGCAGAGCTCCAGCAACGGCATGGATATCACCCAGCCCTTCTACTGGAACATTGCCCCCAACTATGATGCCACCATCACCTCCCGTTTTATGGACAAACGCGGCCTGATGGAACAGGTGGAGTTCCGCTACATGCCGGACCCCGCCCACACCGGCACCCTCTATTTTGAAAATCTGGCGGATGACAAGCAGTACAGCCCGAGCAATCCGAGTCTGGCTGGCCTGTCCGATGGCCATCGCTACCTGATGAACGTCCGACACGGCTCCGCCCTGATGGATGGCAGCCTGCGTTTTGGTATCGACTACACCCAGGTGCGCGACAAGGACTACAACTACTTCAATGACTTCAGCCCACAAGTGGGCACTCAGGTCGACAGCCAGTTGCAACAATCCTTTACCGCCGGCTACTACCAGCACAACTGGAACCTCACCTCCGAGGTGCGCCGCTACCAGATCCTGAGCCCATATGCGTTGCTGCCCCACGAGATGCTGCCGCGTATCGACTACAACTACTTCCAGCAGGGCAAGTGGTTCGATCTGGCCTGGAACAGCGAACTGACCAAGTTTGGCTATGACAGCGGCAGTGCCACTACCCAGCAAGCCGGTGAGCGCTATACCGCCACCCGTCTGCATCTGGCACCGACCCTGACCGTGCCCCTGGTGGATGCACCGGGTTACTACCTGACCAGTCAGTACAAGCTGATGTTTACCTCCTACAACCAGGAGGTACCCGATAATCTGGTTAGCCAGGACCGCAGCCGCTTCACCGATGCAGACAGCAAACAGCTGACCCTGAAAGAGGGCACCATTACTCGTACTCTGCCCTCCTTCCGCCTCAAGGGGGGCGTCAACTTCGATCGGCCGCTCGACTGGTATGATGGCAAGGGCACCCAAACCCTGGAACCCGAGTTCCAGTACCTCTATATCCCTTACAAAAATCAGGACGAAATCGGGATCTACGACTCCACCACCACCCGTCAGGATTACTACAGCCTGTTCAGTGATCGCCGCTTTGCCGGTCTCGACCGCATTAGCGATGCCAACCGGGTCACCGTTGGCCTGACCAGCCGGGTCTATGACAATGTGGGTGATGAACGGTTGCGTCTGGCGGTGGCCCAGGCCTTTGAGATGACGCCACCCAAGGTGCGCCTCTACCCTTCAAATCCGGAAAGCACCAACGCCCGCTCCCTGCTCTCGTTCGAGGGGGATGCCCGGATCACCGATGAGTGGTTTGCCCACGCGGGAACCCAGTACGATACCTCCGAGGGTGAATTTACGGCTGGCAACGGTGCAGTCGAGTACCGGACCGGCAAGCTGACCACTCAGGTCAACTACCGCTACATCAAGGATGGCAACCTGGACTATCGCTACCCGACCAACACGGCACTGGCAGAAGATCTGAGCCAGGCGGGTCTGGTGATGATGGCGCCGATCGCCGATCAGTGGCAGATGTATGGTGGTTACTACCGTGACATCAAGCAGGATGTGAACATTGACCGCAAGATCGGTGTCAAATACGACTCCTGCTGCTGGAGCATCAACATGAGCCTGGAGTGGCACAATCAGCCGGACAACGTCACCCTGAAGCCCACTTCGGAAAAAGTCATTGGTCTGCAGTTTGAAATGAAGGGACTTGGCAGCGTGGGTACCGGTGGCCGCAGCGTCACACTGGATACCGAGCTGTTGCCCTATGTTCGCCCGTTTAATCTGAAAGACCAGCAATGATGCTGGTCCAGCCTTGAGAGATGGATATGAAAAAGACCCTGATTGCCCTGCTGACCGCGGGAATGTTCGGTGCCATGAGCCAGGCCGCACTGGCTGCGCCCGAGCTGATGGACAAGGTGCTGGCCGTGGTCAATAAGGACGTGGTGCTGTCCAGCCAACAGGACGCACTGGTCAACAAGGTAAAACTCTCCGCTCAGGAGAGCGGCCAGTCCCTGCCTGACGACGCCACCCTGCGCAAACAGGCGCTCGACCGTCTGATCCAAGAGAGCCTGCAGCTGCAACTGGCGGAGCGCCAGGGGCTGAAGATCAGCGACACACAGCTGGAACAGGCTATTCAGGGCATCGCCGCCGACAACAAGATGACCCTGGATCAGCTGCGGGCCCAGCTCGCCCGTGAAGGGATGACCTATGCCCAGTATCGGGAAGAGGTTCGCCGCGAGATCCTGATGAACGAAGTGCGCCGCAATCAGGTGCGCCGCCGTATCAACATCTCCGAGCAGGAGGTGAAGCAGGTGGTGGAGATCCTGAAGAAACAGGGTCAACAGCAGAACGAATACCACGTCGGCCATATCCAGATTGCCCTGCCGGACAACCCCACTGCCGCCCAGCTGGATGCCGCCAAGAGCAAGATCGAGCGCATTCTGGCCGCCCTCAAGCAAGGTGCAGACTTCCGCAAACTGGCCATTGCCGAGAGTAACGGTCCCAAGGCGCTGGAAGGGGGGGATTGGGGCTGGATGAGCCCGCAAGAGATGCCGACCCTGATGGCGGAAGCGGTACAGGGTGCCAAAAAGGGTGACATCGTCGGCCCGCTGCGCTCCGGCGCCGGCCTGCACATCGTCAAGGTGTTCGACACCAAGGGTCAGCAGCAAGTGATGCAGACCGAGGTGAAGGCCCGTCACATCCTGATCAAGCCCTCCATCATCCTGAGCGAAGAGAAAGCCAAGGGGATGCTGGACGGCATTCTGCACGACATCAAGAGCGGCAAGGCCAGCTTCGCCAGCATGGCGGAGAAGTACTCCGAAGACCCGGGCTCTGCGGTGCAGGGTGGCGAACTGGGCTGGTCTGATCCCAACGTCTATGTCCCCGAGTTCCGCGACATGGTCAACCGTCTGCAACCGGGCCAGATCAGTGCCCCGTTCCGCACCAGCCACGGCTGGCACATCGTGCAGGTGGAAGATCGCCGCAGCCAGGATGCGACCGACAAGGCTCAGGAGCAGCGCGCCTACCAGCTGATCTACAACCGTCGCTTCGTGGAAGAGTCCCAGGCGTGGCTGGATGAGCTGCGTGACGAGGCCTACATCCAGATCGAAGGCGCCGGTAGCTGATGAGCTGCCGTCGCCTTGCCGTTACCCCGGGCGAGCCGGCCGGGATCGGCCCGGATCTGGTGCTGCAGATTGCCCGGCAGGATTGGCCCCACCAGTTAGTGGTGATCGCCGATCCGATGCTGCTACGCGAGCGGGCAACCTTGCTTGGGCTGCCCATCGAGCTTGAGCCCTACGATGCCGCCGCCCCTGCTCATCCGCAGCGGGCGGGCACCCTGACCATCTGTCCGGTCACCCTCGGCGCCTCTGTGGTGCCGGGCGAGCTGAACGAAGGCAATGGCGCCTATGTACTGGCTACCCTGCAGCGCGCCTGTGATGGCAACATGAGCGGCGAATTTGCCGCCGTGGTGACCGGGCCGGTGCACAAGGGGATCATCAACCAGGCCGGGGTCTCGTTCAGCGGCCACACCGAGTTCTTTGCCCAGCAATCCAACACCGCAGATGTGGTGATGATGCTGGCAACCGAGGGGCTGCGGGTCGCGCTGGCAACCACCCATATTCCGCTGGCCTATGTGGCGATGGCCATCACCGAGGATCGCCTCGGCAAGGTGATCCGGATTCTAAATGAGGATCTCGCCACCAAGTTTGGCATCGCCAAACCCCGTATTTACGTCTGCGGCCTCAACCCCCATGCGGGGGAAGGTGGCCATCTTGGACGTGAAGAGATTGACGTGATCGAACCCGCCCTGGCCACCCTGCGCCAGGAAGGGATCGATCTGGTCGGCCCGTTGCCGGCCGACACCCTGTTCCAGGATAAATACCTCAAGGATGCGGATGCGGTACTCGCCATGTACCACGACCAGGGGCTGCCCGTGCTCAAATACAAGGGCTTTGGCAGTTCGGTCAATATCACCCTGGGGCTTCCCTTCATCCGCACTTCGGTGGATCACGGCACCGCGCTGGATCTGGCAGGCAAGGGCCTGGCGGATCCGGGCAGCCTTGTCACCGCGATTAACCACGCCATCAAGATGGTAGAGAAAAAAAGATATGAGCAGTAAGGTGCACATGGGCCACACGGCCCGTAAGCGTTTCGGTCAGAACTTCTTGCACGACCGGTATGTGATCGATCAGATCGTCGCCGCCATCAACCCGCAGCCGGGCCAAAACCTGGTGGAGATCGGCCCGGGTCTGGCCGCGCTGACCGAGCCGGTCGCCTCTCAGATGGACAAAATGACCGTGGTCGAACTGGACCGGGACCTGGCAGCTCGCCTGCGCGAGCACCCGACCCTCAAGGAGAAGCTGACCGTGATTGAGGCCGATGCCATGCGCTTCGACTTCAGCACCCTGATGGGAGAAGGCAAGGGGCCGCTGCGCATCTTCGGCAACCTGCCCTACAATATCTCCACCCCGCTCATCTTCCACCTGTGCGAGTTCGCCGACCGGGTTGAAGACATGCACTTCATGCTGCAGAAGGAAGTGGTGTTGCGTCTGGCCGCCGGCCCCGGCAGCAAGGCCTATGGCCGTCTGAGTGTGATGACCCAGTACTACTGCCAAGTAGTGCCGGTGCTGGAAGTGGGCCCGGGCGCCTTCAAACCGGCGCCGAAAGTGGACTCTGCCGTAGTTCGCCTGATCCCGCACAAGAACCCGACCATCGTCGCGAAAGACATTCGTTGTCTGAATCGCGTCTGTACCGAGGGCTTTGGCCAGCGTCGCAAGACCATCCGCAACAGCTTCTCCAACTTCATCACCGACGCCCAGCTGACCGAGCTTGGTATCGATGGCAACCTGCGCCCGGAGAATCTCTCCCTCGAGCAGTTTGTCATGATCGCCAACTGGCTGGCGGATCAGCCAAAGGCCTGATCCTGTGGCGCTCCCGCACATCATTGTCCGCCCATACCCCTCGTATGTGGCGGATAGCAAAGACCCCTACCAGTTTCACTATCTGATCGAGATTGAGAATCTGGGGCCCGGCCCGGCGCAACTGCTGCATCGGCGCTGGCTCATCACCGATGCCAATGGCAAGATGCTGGAAGTGGCAGGCCCGGGCGTGGTCGGGGAACAACCCGTCATTGCCGAAGGTGAGACCTACCGCTACCAGAGCGGCGTGCCGCTGGCGACCCCGCTTGGGGTGATGGAAGGGAGCTATACCCTGCAAGATGGCTCTGGTCAGCAGTTCGAGGCGCCCATCGCCCCCTTCACGCTGGCCATCCCCAACATTATCAACTGAGGTTTCATGGCGAACTGTTTTGTCGGTGACATCCAGGGCTGTTACGACGACTTGCGCCGTCTGCTGGATCTTGCCGCGTTCGATCCCGAAAATGACGCGCTCTGGCTCTGCGGCGATCTGGTCGCCCGCGGCCCGGACTCCCTCAATACCCTGCGTTTTGTCAAAGGGCTGGGCAACCGCGCCGTTACCGTGCTCGGCAACCACGACCTGCACCTGCTGGCGGTCGCCGATGGCGTTGCACCGCTCAAGAAGAAAGACAAGCTGCAAAGCCTGATGGATGCCCCTGATCGGGATGAACTGCTGGAGTGGCTGCGCCACCGCCCGCTACTGGCCGAACATCCGGATCTGCCCATCATGATGGTGCATGCCGGGATCTCCCCCGCATGGGATGTCCGCACCGCGCGCAACTGCGCCCGCGAGGTAGAGAGCCTGCTACGCGGTGACCAGTACAGCTGGCTGCTGCACAACATGTACGGCGACCAGCCCGATGGCTGGAAAGATGATCTGGTCGGGATCGATCGCTACCGCTACATCGTCAACACCTTCACCCGGATGCGCTTCTGCTATTTCGACGGTCGTCTCGACTTCAAATGCAAGAAGGGTCCCAAGGAGTCGACCCCGGGCCTGCGCCCCTGGTTCGAGCAGCGCGAGCATCACGTGGATGACCCCATTCTGGTGTTCGGCCACTGGGCGGCCCTGATGGGCAACACCGGCAAGAGCGACATCAAGGCACTCGATACCGGCTGTGTCTGGGGCAACAGCCTCACCCTGTGGCGCTACGAAGATGATGCCCTGATCGCAACCCCCTGCCCGGTTCACGCCAGCTAGGGACTACGTAGCAATCAGGCGGTCGCAGCCGCACGGATTGCCAAGACCCGCATCAATAACAAAGCCCGGCAACCTGCCGGGCTTTCTGTTTTTCCCTCAGTGTTCCAGGCGGATAACATTACAACTTGCGCCCCAGCCGCTTCTCGATCTGGCGCAGCTCCCACTCCGGGCCAAACAGCTTGAAGGGCTGAAATACCCGAATGGCATGGGAGGCGAGCCCCAATCCCCACCCCAGTGCTGGCCACCAGGCCCAGATGTACTCCGGATTGCTCAGGTAGTTGATGACAAACAGCCCGCAAATCACCACCACATAGCTGGCGACATGGTGATAAAAGCCCTTGAGCGCCTCCACATAGCGCATGGCTGCCCGCTCCTCGGCCGATACCTGCAACGCATCCTGATCCATAGTGTCACTTCCTCTCATCTCGCGCTCCCGTTGCTCTGACCCATCCAGTTGAGCCACATCGAGTTCAAAGACAGAGGCCAGGGCCTTGAGAGATTCCAGTCCGGGTTGCTGCCCCTGCTCGAGCCGCTGGATAGTGCGAACACTCAAACCAGTCATCGTCGCCAACTGATCCTGGGACCAACCCCGTTGCAATCTCAACTTCCTGACGATCATCTCGAACTCCTTGTGGTAATTGACAGGGCCAGCATACGGGCTCAGATGTGACAAGCGACACGACAGATGCCTGACATAAACCTGACTTTCCTTTTAAATCAACACATTAATCTCATCGTCTCTGTCGTTTTCAAGCACAGCCTGTGAGCACTGCAGACAGATATCGGTCACCCGACAGCAACCCGACAAACGCTATCTATTCAAGATAGCGTTTACCGAGGCTCAAACCATGGATTAAAGACCCTGCATAAGCTCGGCGGCGATCTCGAAAGAACGCAACCGGGCCTGATGGTCGACGATGGGGCCATTGAACATCAGCTCATCGGCACGGGTTTCCGCCAGCAGCGCCTTGAGACCGTGACGAACCTGCTCCGGGTCGCCCACCAGAGAGCGGGCCAGAGTCTGCTCCATCGCCATCAGCTCACGGGGCGCCCACTCGTCGCCAAGCTGGACGACCGGCGCGGGCAGCTTGCCCGCATCACCGCGATGCAGGCGCAAAAACTGCTGCTGCACGGTAGTGAACTGAAAGCGGGCCTCCCGCTCGCTGTCGGCGGCGATCATATTGATACAGACCACCGCATGGGGCTTGAGCCAGCGAACGGAGGGGCGATACTGGCTGCGGTAGATCTCCAGCGCCTGCAGCAACATGGCAGGGGCGAAATGGGAGGCAAAACCGAACGGCAAGCCCATCGCCGCTGCAAGTTGCGCGCTGTAGAGGCTGGAGCCCAGCAGCCAGATGGGTAGATGCAGCCCCTGGCCGGGTACCGCCTGCACCACGCCGATCTCGTCGCCAAAGTAGCTCATCAGCTCACGCACATCGGCTGGAAAATCATCCACCTCGCTGCTGCGCATTCGCCGCAGCGCCCGCATGGTGCGCTGATCGGTCCCGGGGGCGCGGCCAAGGCCAAGGTCGATGCGGTCGGGATAGAGCGAAGCCAAAGTGCCAAACTGCTCGGCAATCACCAGTGGCGAGTGGTTCGGCAGCATGATGCCACCCGCCCCGATCCGCAGAGTGGTGGTGGCTTCGGCCAGATGGCCGATCAGCACCGAGGTAGCGGCACTGGCAATGCCCGGCATGTTGTGGTGCTCAGCCAGCCAGTAGCGGCGGTAGCCCCAACGCTCGGCATGTTGCGCCAGATCGCGCGAATGGCGGAACGATTCGACAGGATGGGAACCCTCGGCAACCGGCACCAGATCGAGAAGGGAATAGGGGATGGCAGACATAAATACACTCCGTTGCATCACAATTTGCTAACAGAGGGGCACTCTATCATGAGATGTTCGAACGAAACACATTTGCCCTTGCTGGCATGACGGGCGACCTCATGCGCCGGATGCAAAAAGGCCACCCCGCAGCGGGATGGCCTTTGTCACCACGACGACGTGATCAGAACAGCAGGTGTGCCACTACGGCGATCACCGGCAAGGTGACCAGGGTGCGCAGCAGGAAGATGACGAACAGCTCCCACAGCTTGACCGGGATCTTGCTGCCCAGCAGCAGCGCGCCCACTTCCGACATATAGATCAGCTGGGTCACCGACATAGCGGCAATCACGAAGCGGGTCATCTCGCTCTCGATGGTCGAGGCCAGCACCGCCGGAATGAACATGTCGGCAAAACCGACCATGATGGTCTTGGAAGCCGCTTCCGCCTCCGGCAGTTGCAGCAGCTCCAGCAAGGGGACGAACGGGGCGCCAAGCCAGTTGAAGATCGGGGTATGTTCGGCCAGCATCAGGGCACAGGTGCCGATCGCCATCACCACCGGCAACACGCCAAACACCATATCCAGCGCATTCTTCACCCCTTCCCGCGCGACGGCACCGAGATCAGTCATGCTGTCAGCCTTGGTCAGGGCACGCTCGAAGCCATAGCTCATCACGCTGTGCTGGTGTGGTACCGCCTCCTGCTTGCGGCACAGGGGAGTACCATCGGCATAGATGTCCTTCTTCCAGCAGAGCGGTGGCAGACGCGGCACCACGATGGCGGCAACCACACCCGCCAGACAGACGGTCAGGTAGAAGGGAACAAACATGTGCTCCAGCTTCACCTGGGAGATCACAACCAGACAGAAGGTGATGGAGACGGCGGAGAAGGTAGTGCCAATCACTGCAGCTTCACGCTGGGTATAGAACTTCCCTTCGTACTGCTTGCTGGTCAGCAGGATGCCAACGCTGCCATCGCCAAGCCAGGAGGCAAAGCAGTCCACTGCGGAGCGACCCGGCAACCGGAAGACCGGACGCATGATGCGGGTCATCATGGTGCCGACAAATTCCAGAAGTCCGAAATCGAGCAGCAACGGCAGCAGCAGGCCGGCAAAAATGAAGACCGAGAACAGCACCGGCAGCAGATCGTTGAGCACCAGTCCACCGGTTGCGCCCGAGTAAAGCACCTCTGGCCCCGCCTGAAAGAAGGTCAGCAGCACGAAGATACCGCCCAAGACCCGCACGCAGGCCCAGAAAGGGGAGACATTGAACAGGCTGTTGAGGAAAGGACGGCGTACCAGAATCGCCGGTTTGAACAACCAGGCGATCAGCGTCATCAGCATGGTGGTGGTGATCACTGCGCTGACCATGGCGACCAGATAATCGACAAATACCCGCTGCACCAGCTTGGCCAGCACAGCCACCGGGATGGTGACGTTACCGTCATAGACAACCGGTGTCATAAACAGCAGGATCCCGATGAGTGACGGAACCAGAAACATCAACAAGTTACGGCGGGTATTGACCGCAGGTGCTTCGAGACTCTTTTCCAACATGATATGACTGCCCTAATGTTACTTTTCCCTAGCCCGGCCAACCTGCGTATTCATGCATTCACCGGCAAAAACGGGCGCAAGAATACTCTAAAAAAATGCACAAACAAGCTTTTAATGGAGAAATTTGCGCATAAATATTTTCACAGGTAAACCTTCCATCAAAACAACCGGATACAGCAACGCATATCGATTCAATCGACATCGCCAGATGATTGTTTCGTTATTGTTAATTTAGGTGGGCAGTATAATCGGTTATCAATGGCAGGCAATAAATGACATCACAAATATACCTAATGAGTGGCTGCTCGATAGATATAAAAAAACCGGAGCCTGTTCAGGCTCCGGTTTTCAATGAGAGTGACGAGGATCAGTCGCGCACGTAGATGACTTCAACACCGTCATCTTCGTCGTCATCCCAATCGTCATCATCAAGCCCTTCATCGAAGGCCACGGAAGCTGCCAGCGCTTCGGCTTCAGCCTGAGCCAGCTGGTTCTTGTGGTAGTCGTCCCACTTGAACTCGACCTTCTCGATCGCCTCTTTGGCATCCTGCTCCAGTTGACGGGGCATGGTATCCAGCAGATCCAGAATGTCGTAGCAGACCTTCTTGGTCCCTTCCTTGCTGATGGCGGTAATCGCGTAGACCGGCCCTTCATGGTTGAGGGCGGCTTTAACCCGATCCATCACTTCCTGGGCTTCTTCTTCCAGGATCAGATCCATCTTGTTGAACACCAGCCAGCGCGGCTTGCCTGCCAGCTCGGGGCTGTACTTTTCCAGCTCCTTGACGATGGTCACGGCATTCTCTGCCGGATCAGAGCCATCGATCGGGCAGATGTCTACCAGATGGAGCAACACGCGGCAACGCTCGAGGTGCTTCAGGAAGCGAATACCGAGGCCTGCGCCTTCGGCTGCACCCTCGATCAGACCCGGAATATCCGCGATCACGAAGGAGCGGGAGTTCTCGCCACGCACCACACCCAGATTCGGAACCAGGGTGGTGAAGGGATAATCAGCCACTTTCGGGCGAGCGGCGGAAACGGCGCGGATAAAGGTGGACTTGCCCGCGTTGGGCAGACCCAGCATGCCGACGTCGGCCAGCAGCAACAGCTCCAGCTTCAGGGTACGCACTTCACCCGGAGTACCGTTGCTCTTCTGGCGCGGAGCACGGTTGACGGAGCTCTTGAAGCGGGTGTTGCCCAGACCGTGGAAACCACCCTTGGCAACCATCAGCTTCTGACCATGACTGGTCAAGTCGCCCAGTCGCTCACCGGTATCCTCGTCGCTGGCGCGAGTACCGACAGGAACACGCAGGACCTTGTCCTTGCCACGATGGCCAGTACAGTTGGCACTGCGACCATTCTCGCCACGCTCGGCGGCATGGAAACGCTCAAAACGGTAATCGATCAGGGTGTTGAGGTTTTCGTCGGCCAGCAGATAGACATCACCGCCATCGCCACCATCACCGCCATCCGGACCACCGTTGGGAACATACAGCTCCCGGCGAAAACTGACACAACCGTTACCACCGTCACCGGCATCGACTCGAATCTGGACTTCATCAACAAACTTCATAGGTAACCGTCACCTTAATTCGAAAAACCGATACGCAATTATAGTGGTACAGACCCCTGCGGGCGATACGCATCTTGGCAATCCACGCTCCTGTCGGAGCCCGGGTCATCTGCGTTCCGTTTTTTCGTCAGCTATTCAGAAAAACAAAAGCCCCGCCTGTTGGCGGGGCTTCGGATCCTTGCGGTCCGTAATTACTCAGCAATGATGCTAACGTACTTACGATTCAGCGGACCTTTAACTTCGAACAGGATCTTGCCAGTTGCTTTCGCGTACAGGGTGTGATCGGTGCCCAGACCAACGTTGGTGCCGGCGTGGAACTTGGTGCCACGTTGACGAACGATGATGCTACCAGCCAGAACTGTTTCGCCACCGAAACGCTTCACGCCCAGGCGTTTAGCTTCAGAATCGCGACCGTTGCGGGATGAACCGCCAGCTTTTTTGTGTGCCATTTATCGGACTCCTCTAATTAAGCGCTGATGCCAGTGATTTTGACTTCAGTGAACCACTGACGGTGGCCCGCTTGCTTACGATGGTGCTTACGACGACGGAACTTGACGATAGTCACTTTCTCGCCACGGCCGTGAGCCACAACTTCAGCTACAACCTTGCCACCTTCAACGAAAGGAGCACCTACTTTAAAAGTGTCGCCTGCAGCAACCATCAGAACTTCGTTGAAGTCGATGGTAGCGCCAGTCTCAACGTTCAGCTTTTCCAGACGAACGATTTGACCTTCGGCCACACGGTGTTGTTTTCCGCCGCTTTGGAATACCGCGTACATTTGATTAACTCCGTAAAGGCATGTCTTTTGCTCAAGGCTAGACATGCGCAAAAACCTATAACAATGGGCGGGCATTCTACGCAAATCGATCTGCTCAGGCAAGGCCAATTTAGCAAAAAGTTTATTTTGTGCGCATATCTGCCGCCGTGGATAAACGCCTAACTGTAACCCATTGTGAAATCGTGTAGAATCCCTGCCATTACTAAAATCGCAGTTATTGCTGCTGTCACGTTACGAGACTTATGGACCAACAGACTATCCGTGCGCTCTGTGCCGCCGACATGACGGCGGTCAATGAACTGATCCTGGCCCGACTCCAGTCCGACGTTAGTCTGATTAATCAGCTGGGTTTCTACATTGTCAGCGCCGGCGGGAAACGGATGCGCCCCATGCTGACCGTGATGGCTGCGCGTGCGCTGGGCTATGAGGGTGAGGATCACCTGAAACTGGCCGCCATCATCGAATTCATTCACACCTCTACCCTGCTGCATGACGACGTGGTCGATGAATCCGACCTGCGCCGCGGCCGGGAGACCGCCAACGCCATGTTTGGCAATGCCGCAAGCGTCTTGGTCGGTGACTACCTCTATAGCCGCTCCTTCCAGATGATGGCCGAACTCTCCAACCTGCGGGTGATGGAGATCCTGTCGGATGCCACCAACACCATCGCCGAAGGAGAAGTGTTGCAACTGATGAACTGCAACGATCCGGATACCACCGAAGAGAGCTACATGACGGTCATCTACTGCAAGACCGCCAAGCTGTTTGAAGCCGCCACCCGACTCGCCGCCGTGCTGACCCATCAGCCCGAGCCCGTCGAACAGGCCATGACCGATTACGGCAAGTATCTGGGCACCGCGTTCCAGATCATCGATGATGTGATGGACTACTGCTCCCAGAGCGAAGAGATGGGCAAGAACGTCGGTGACGATCTGGCCGAAGGCAAGCCGACCCTGCCGCTGCTGCGCGCCATGGAAGTGGGTACGCCGGAAGAGCGCCAGCTGGTGCGCGATGCCATCGAGCACCGCAACGGCATGGAGCATCTTGAGCAGATCCTTGGCATTCTCGACCGCACTGGCGCGCTGGAGTACTCCCGCATGCGTGCCCGTGAAGAGGCTGACAAGGCCATTGCCGCCCTCGCCATTCTGCCGGACTCCCCGCACAAGCAAGCACTGGAAACACTGGCCCACATGGCCGTGCAGCGCAGTGCCTGAGAAAACGACATGCATGGAAAAAGAGGCCTTCGGCCTCTTTTTTATTGTCTGCTATCTGCTGGACAGTGCATTGCGCCAGACTCAGCGACTCAGCATCCAGAGGATCACGCTACCCGCCACCACTAGCGAGCCGCCGATACGGCGCAACTGCTCCGGTGGCTGATCGCTCAGTAACCGCAACATCTGCAGCCATGCCCTGGGCATCAACAGCGGGCCGAACCCCTCGAACAACAGCAGCAATCCCAACCCCATCAGCATGGATGTCAGCATCCGACCTCCTTCAATGCAACCCGCCATCCGGGTCGACGGCTGGCATTGGCACCAAAAACAAAAGGCTATGTCCCAATTACGTGTTGCATGGGGTGTCCCAGCGCCTCATGCATACACGCTTTGATATTCACCTCCTTCCCGTAACGCTCC
>NZ_JBSTYP010000085.1:0-15453 GCF_054052405.1 Aeromonas aquatilis
CGTTACGGGAGGGGCGTGAATATCAAAGCATGTTTGCATGAGGCGCTGGGGCACCCCATGCAACACGTAATTGGGACATAGCCAAAAAAAACCCCAGGCGGCTCGACTCAGGGGGCGGCTGAACCAGAGCGCTTGGCTGCGTTCCGGGTTTTTGGCCAGGGGAAACATGCCATCAACCAGCCCTTTTTGCAGCATTTTGCGAGCGCGCAAATTGGGTAACTGAATGATGTCGCATCCGTCGGGCCACTCCTTGCAGGCCGCGTTCACCATTTCGACATATGCGCCAGTGAGCTGATTATTCTCGTCTTTGAAGGTGTAAGGGGGAAAGTGTTGTACAACAAAACGAAGCGGCTTTGCACTTGGAGCAAGGCTGAACATCAGTACTAATAACGCAAGGACTCTGAGCATCTGAATACCATGTTTTTTGAAGGTGTCATAAGTATGGCATTACAGTTACGCTGTTTAACCACTTATTAACACCCCCGCAATCTCGGGGGGCGTCTGATGACAGGTAAAAATGACCCGACAGCACGAGGCGGCCTGATGGCCGCCTCGTCTGTTTCTACCCTGGGGTTTGTTCGCTGCGCCTAGCTCGCCTGTTCCAGCCTGCTGTCGCCGCTCATGGCGTTGTCACTGATGGCGTTGCCGCTGATAGCGTGACCACCGACGGCGAGTGGGGTGTGGCAGGCCACTTGATGATGGGCCTCATCACACGCCTCAAGCCTGGGCGCCTTGCTTTTGCACAACTCGGTCGCATGTGGACAGCGCTGGTGGAAGTGGCAGCCGCTTGGCGGCGAGATGGGGGAGGGCACATCGCCGGTCAGCAGAATGCGCTGGCTGCGCCTGCGCGGGTCCGGCACCGGAATGGCGGAGATCAACGCCTGGGTATAGGGGTGGCGCGGCGCCAGATAGAGCGACTGGGCATCCGCCAGCTCGACGATCCTTCCTAAATACATAACCGCGATCCGATCCGAGATGTGTTTGACCACCGACAGATCGTGGGCGATGAAGATGATGGAGAGGTTCATCTCCCGCTGCAGGCTGAGCAGCAGGTTGATGATCTGCGACTGCACCGAGACATCGAGGGCCGAGACCGCCTCGTCGCACACCAGCAGCTTGGGCTTGAGGGCGATGGCGCGGGCGATGCCGATGCGCTGGCGCTGACCGCCAGAAAACTCGTGGGGGTAGCGATCCACCGCGCTGCCCGGCAGGCCCACTTTTGCCAGCAACTCCTGCACCCAGCCGCGCCGCTGCTCAGTGTTGCCTTTACCGTGGATGATAAAGGGCTCCTCCAGGATCTGACCCACGGTGTGACGGCTGTTGAGAGATTCTGCAGGGTCCTGAAACACCATCTGCATCTCCTGACGCAGGGAGCGCATCTCCTTCGGGCTGAGGGCGGTGATATCGCGCCCCTCGAAGGTGATGGTGCCTGCGGTCGGCTCGAACAGCTTGAGCAAACTGCGCCCGAGGGTGGACTTGCCGCAGCCCGACTCACCCACCAGCCCCAGGGTCTCCCCCTGTTTCAGGTCGAAGCTGATGCCATCCACCGCGTGAACCGTATATTGCTTGCGCAGGAACCCGCCGCCCAGCCGGAATTGCTGTTTCAGATCCCTGACCGATAACAGAGTGCTCATGGGGTCAACTCCTTCCAGTAGTGACAGGCGACATGGTGGCGCAGATTTAACTGCTCCACCGCCGGAATGGCGCTGACACAGAGATCGGTGGCGTGGGGGCAGCGGTTGGAGAAGCGGCAGCCAGCGGGCATCTCATGCAGGGCTGGCACCTGTCCCTTGATGGTCTTGAGCAGGCTCTTGGGCTCATCCTCGAGGCGCGGGATCGAGCTCATCAAGCCGTGGGTATAGGGATGACGGGGGTGGTCAAACAGCTCGAACACGTCGGCCTGCTCTACTGCCCGCCCGGCATACATCACCACCACCTCGTCGCACAGCTCCGCCACCACCCCCAGATCGTGGGTAATAAAGATGATGGCCATCCCGGTCTGGGCCTGCAGCTCTTTCATCAGTTCGAGGATCTGGGCCTGAATGGTGACATCGAGCGCCGTGGTCGGTTCGTCACAGATAAGCAGGTCTGGCTCGCAGGAGAGCGCCATGGCGATCATCACCCGCTGGCGCATGCCGCCGGAGAGGTTGTGGGGATAGACCGCAAAGCGCTGGGCCGGTTCCGGGATCCCCACCTTCTGCAGCATGGCGATGGCCGCCGCTTTGCGCTGGGCCTTGTCATACTCGGGGCGATGGAGGCGAAACACCTCCATCAGCTGCTCTCCCACCGTCTGCACCGGGTTGAGGGCCGTCATCGGCTCTTGAAAGATCATCGAGATGCGGTTGCCGCGCACCTTGTACATCTGGTCCGGCGTCAGTGACAGCAGCTCCTCCCCCTGAAAGCGGATGGAGCCCGCCACCACCTGACCGTGGGGTTTGGGCAAGAGCCCCATGATGGCGAGCGAGGTGACGCTCTTGCCGCAGCCGGACTCGCCAACCACGCCCAGGGTCTGACCCGGGGCCACCTTGAAACTGACCCCGTCGAGCACCTTGATCTTGCCATCATCGACGGCGAACTCCACCTCGAGATCGCGTACTTCGAGGATTGGGGCTGGGTGCTGGCCGTTATCAACGGCGAACTCCCCCCCGTTATCCGGTACGTCAAGAATGGGGGCCTGAGTGTTGGGCATAACGGCTGCTCCCTTCGCAATGGCCTGAATATCAATGAGCTGCATAGGTCTTGTCGAGCAGGTTGATGGGCGCCAGCGCCTCCCCTGCCTCCTTGGCGTTGCGGGTATCTTCCTTCACCTTGGGATCGAGCCAGAGCAGACCGCCACTACTGTGAGGATAACCGTCCATCGGCCAGTAGAGCAGGTTTGGTGTGTTCTTGGTGGCAGGCACCTCCGGCAGCATCACATAACGCCAGCTGCTGGCCCGCACATAGTTGAGCTGCACCCCGGGCACGAAGATGGCGAGATCATAGATGCGCTGCTGGATCTGCTGGGAGAGCTTGGCCCGTTTGGCCATGTCGAATTCGACGTTGTAGGCGTCGATCAGCGCGTCCAGCTCCTTGTCAGCCACGTTGAACAGGTTGTTGGTCTGCGGTTTGTTGGCGTTGGCGGAGTGGAAAAACTCCCAATATTGCGGATAGAGACCGCCGCCGCCCCAACCAAGCCAGGCCGCCTCGTGTTTCTTCTCCAGCATCACCTTGAAGCCGGTGGCGCCATCCACCAGGTTAAGCTCCAGATCCAGACCCGCCTTCTTGGCCTCCTCTTTCAGCACGGTCAGTCGCTTGGAGTGTTCCTGACTGGTGTAGGTGAGCGCCAGCGTCAGCCGCTCACCCTTCTCATTTTGCAGGATGCCGTCCGGCCCCGGCTTGTTGTAGCCGCCCTTGGCAAAGTACTCCCGCGCCTTGCCAATGTCATAAGCCCGCTCCGGCAGCTTGATGTCAGTGAACTCGCCAAAGCCCGAGTCGAAGGTGGTGGCTCTGTCATAGTCGCCGCGCAGCACGGTCTCGATCATCTTGTCGATATTGAAGGCGTGCTGGATGCCGAGGCGCACGTTTACGTCCGCCAGCTTGGGGTTGGCCACATTGAGGTGAACCCCCTGACCGCCCTGTTTGGTATCGGTCATGGCCATCACCTTCTGCACGTAGCCTTTTTTGTACTCCGGGGTGACCGCTTTTTCATGCCACCAGTTGGGCAGGATCATCTCGAAGGTATCGATCTCCCCTTTCAGGAAGTGGCGGAAGGCGATATTGTGGTCGCGGATCACCTGCACCTTGATGGTGTCGATGTTGAATCTGTGCTGGTTGTAGCGATCATCCTTTGCCCACCAATCCTTCTGCTTGCTGAAGGTGACCGACTTGCCCTTCTTGACGTCGCTGATCACGTAGGGACCTGTGGTGGGCACCACGGCCCAGTTGTACTGCTTCACCCAGTTAGGGGTCAGCTTGTAGTAGTGCTTGGGCTGGGGCCACAGCTCGGTGGTGTTGAGCAGGTCCATCTTGGCCTTGCGGTTGCCCGCTTTGACCATAATGGTGTGATCATCGATCTTCTCTACCGCTACCACTTCAGTGGTGTAGTAGTTGTTGAACCAGGGCCCCTTGATGTGTTTGGAGCGCATCATCTCGTAGCCGAAGGTGTAGTCATCGGCATTGACCGGTTTGCCATCCGACCATTTGGCTCGCTGATCCAGCTTGAAGTAGACGGTCTGGCTGTCTGGCGCGATGGCCCAGTGGGTCGCGAGCGAGGGGATGGGGTTGCCGGTATTGGGGTGGAAGCTGATGAGTCGCAACTGGTTATCGAGAATAAAGGAGCGGAACGATCCGTTGGAATCTGGCCCCACGGTGCGAAACGTCAGCGGAAAGCTCTCCACAAACATATTGAGGCTGCCACCCGGCAGTGCCTTGGGGGAGGCGAACACAGGATCCGTGTCGTTGGTCTCCCATTTGAGATCCGCGGGCAGGCTGGCCGCCCAGACCCAGGATCCGTTTACCAGCACAAAGATAGCACCTATCCATTTGATTTTATTTTTCATGTTTGACTTCCAGGTCTGGCCCCTGCACTGGGGGTCTTGATTGATAACGGGATTATCCCTTGCTCCCGGGACCGCCGATGGCGGCGGCCCGTCCTTCATTTATCACTGTTCGTTATCCGGCGCCTGCCGATGCGCTAGCATCGGCTGGCTTATTGGTAACGGGTAAATTTGCGCGGATCAAACGCCTCGCGGATCGCCTCGCCGATAAAGGAGACCATGATCAGCACCAGACTCACCGCTGCCACCACCGAGCTGACGATCCAGATGGCATCCAGATTGTTGATGCCCTGGGAGAGCAGCTCCCCCCAGCTCGGGGTCGGCGGTGCCAGCCCGAAGCCAAGATAGTCGAGCGCCGTCAGGGTGGAGATATTGCCCACCACGGCGAACGGCGCCAGGGTGACGATCATCATCAGGGTGTTGGGCAGGATGTGGTTGAAGATGATCCGCCTGGTGGTTGCCCCTTGTGCCCGCGCCGCCATCACATAGTCCCGCGCCCGCTCCTTGTAGGTGAGGGTGCGCATGTACCAGGTGATCCCCATCCAGCCGAACAGCACGTTGATGGCGACAAACAGGCCGAAGTTGGGCTTGGCCAGCGACACCAGGATCATGATGACGTAGAGAAATGGCACCTGAGACCAGATCTCGATAAAGCGCTGCAACACGAGGTCAAACCGCCCGCCGAGGAAGCCCATCAGGCAGCCGATGGTGACCCCGATGGCGTAACTGGCCGCCAGTGCGATAAAGGCAAAGCCGATGGCGATGCGAAAGCCGTAAACCAGCCGCGCCAGCACGTCGCGGCCGCTGGTGTCGGTGCCGAGGAAGTGGCGCTCAGCCGCGCTGGGGGCGTAAGGCGGGTAGGCATCCTCTTTGAAATCCTGCTCGTAGGGGTTCCAGGGTACTGGCGGCAGCAGCACCCAGTCGCCCTGGCCCTCTGCGGCAAACTTGGCCTTGAGCTGGCGGTAGTTGGTCTCGTACTCGTAATCGAGCCCGAACTGCTGACCGGGGATCACATCGCCATAGGTGGGGAAATGCAGCTGGCCCTGATAGCTCACCATCAGCGCCCGGCTGTTGACCAGCAGCTCCGCCAGCAGGGAGAGCAGCACCAGGGTGGTGAAGATGATGAAGGAGTAGTAACCGCGCTTGATCGACTTGAAGCGCTTGAGTTTTTTCAAGGTAACCGGATTGAGCTTCATGGTCAGTCTCCAAACCGCACGCGGGGATCAACAAGGGCAACGCAGATATCGGAGACGATATGGCGTGATATCAGCATCGGCATGGCAATAGAGGTCTGGTTCATGGTCACTCTCCAAACCGCACACGCGGATCAACGAGGGCAACACAGATATCGGAGACGATATTGCCTATCAGCATCAGCATGGAGGTGATGGCCAGAATGCCCATGACGGTGGGGTAATCCCGCTCGACGATAGCCTCGTAACCGAGCAGGCCGATGCCGTCGATGTTGAAGATGGTCTCGATGAGGAAGGAGCCGCCAAAGAAAACGGTGAGCACAGACCCCAGGTGACTGGCGATGGGGATCAGGCTGTTGCGCATGGCGTGGTCGGTGACCGCCTTGCGAAACGGCAACCCCTTGGCCACGGCGGTGCGCACGTAATCGGCCGACAGGTTCTCCATCAGGCTGTTTTTCATAGTCATGGTGAGGATGGCGAAATCACCGATGGCGTAGGCGATAAGCGGCAGCAGGGCATGGGCAAAGACGGTGCGGATCTGATCCCAGCTGCTCTCCATGTATTCGAAGTCATCCCCCGGAAAACCGCCCATTGGCAGCCACTCCAGATGGAAGGCGAAGACGGTGATGAGGAAGATCCCCACCACGTAGGCGGGCAGGGCATAGGCCATGTAGATAAGCATGGAGCTTAACGAGTCGAAGCGGCTGTTGTGTCTGAGCGCTTTTGCTACCCCGAGCGGGATGGAGACCGCATAGCTGAGCAGAAAGGTGGCCAATCCAAAAAAAGCAGTGACGGGCAGCCGCTCCTTGATGAGATCCCACACCGGTTCGTAGTAGCGGGTTGACTCGCCCAGATCCAGCACCACCAGTTTCTGCAACCACTCCCAGTAGGCGACCAGCATCGGCTTGTCGAGGCCATAAAATGCCTTGAGCTCTTCGATCTGTTCATCGGAGAGGGCCTGCGCCCCCTTGCTGCCGCTGGAGCGGCCAGATTCATTCTGGGAAACCTGGGCTTGCAGCAGCATGCGTTCGACCGGTCCGCCCGGCACGAAACGGGTGATGGTAAAGACGAGCAGGGTGATACCGAGAAACGTCGGGATGATCAAAAGCATCCGGCGTAGGAAATACGACAGCATGGTGGAACCTCGTCCTTGTTGTTCTTTTTTGCGGCCAGTCAAATCCGGTGACGGGCCTATCCTTCCTGGCATTACGCGCTGGATTGATTGCTAAACAGCAGACAATCCGCTTGGCCACTGTAAAAGCTCTGCAACAAAAATCAAGTACAAGGAAATAGAAAACTGGGACAAATGACCCATTGAGACCAAAAGTACCGAAAAATGACGTTTTTTATCTGAAAAGTGAAAATAAAAACAAAACGCTACTACTCAACTTAATTTTAAAAAAATAAACAGCTGTTTTTAAAAGTTCACATTTCTGTCATGACATTGAATTTATTGGGTTTTATCTGTGCTGATGAAAAGAGGGAAAACGATATCATCTCGCCGATTTTATCTGTCATTCCGATCAATATGGTCAGGGTTCCCCCTCATGAAATTAGAGTTTTATTCTTATTGAGGCCGGAAATTCGAAATAAGATATAAACAGACAGTGCTATTACTAATAAGTTCATTAAATTTCATTTCAGCGCCGCCAATGTCATTTAACAAAGCGTTTACATTGTTCAATCTGTCTTTGGTAGAATTATTCACTATTTATCCCGCTATTAATTAATACACTCCGCTTATTGCTGCCCCAATTTTGCCCCGCCCATGCGCCATTGACGCCGCTAGTCAAAGATTGATAAGCCTTACGCATCGCTCCAAAGAGGGCGGTATCAGGAAGCAAACAAAAAACAACCAGGAAGGAATAAGCGATGCTTAGGAAGAGCAGAATCTCTGCTGCGATTGCGTTCGCCTTGGCGAGCCTTGCAGCGGCCCCATCCGTATCTGCCGAAGAGGGGCAGAACGTCGAAAAACTGCAGAAAATCAAAGTCACTGGCTCCCGCATCTCCCGTGTTGATGTTGAGGGGGCGACTCCGGTTGTCTCTGTCAGCAAGGCCCAAATTGAACAGTCTGGTCAGCAGACTGTGGCCGATTATCTGAAACAGGCCTCCTACAACTCCTTTGGTGGTTTCTCCCCATCCTCCGGTAGTTCTGCCCAGTCACAAGCCACAGTAGGGCTGCGTGGCTTGGGCTCAGAACGAACCCTGGTGCTTCTCAATGGCAAACGTGTTGCTGGATCCCCCTCCATGGGGGGCACTTCCATCAACCTCAATACCATCCCCATGGCTGCTGTTGAGCGGGTGGAAGTGAACCTGGATGGCGGCTCCGCACTCTATGGTTCTGATGCTATCGGCGGTGTTATCAACGTGATCCTCAAGGAGGGTTTCGAAGGGTTGACATTCCAAGGGCGTCTTGGCTCACCAACCGAAGAGGGCGGTGATGAGAAGAGTGGCTCTGTGGTTGCGGGTGTCAATGGGGAGAAAGGCTCCCTGATGATGGTTTACGAGCACGATGAGAAGGACGTGATCTATTATCGTGACCGTGACTATCTGGCTCTGCAAGGGGCAAAATCCCCCAGTCTGGCCGGGCGCAATATTATGGACCTGAGCACTGGTGAGCTTAAGCAGCTTGCAGGTATTAACTGTGCCAATGTCGGGACCGGCTTTGTTGAACAGGATGGTTTGTGCAACTTTGATTTCGCCAAGGTTGCTGCTAAAACAGCCTCTCGTTCTCGCGATACTGTCTATGTGAATGGTCGCTATCACATCAATGACAGCGTGGATTTTGTTCCTCAGTTTATCGGCTCTCGGGTGACCAGTTTTGGCCGCTTTGCCCCTGCTGCGGGCTCATTTGTGAGTGATGATCCTGCGTTGTTGGCTGCGAACGGAATCACTGGCGGTCAGGCTGCAATTTTCTATCGATTCAACAATATTGGTCCTCGTGATAACGATGTGACTGACTTTACCGGCAGCATGAACTTGGGCTTTGACGGTGTACTACCTACCGAGGCCGTTGGGGATGTTGAATGGAACGCCGGTTACATGTATTCCAAGACTGACAATACCAGTGATGGTAGCGGTTATATCCTCAAAAGTGCTGCCCGTAATGCAATCAAAGATGGCAAGTTCACCAATGGTGAGTTTGATAAGTCAGTAAATGATCTGTTGTCCTACGATACCTCGCGTACTTCCAAGATGGACTTTTTCCAGTGGTATGGCGGTTTGGGTTGGGAGATGGGTGAACTGCCTGCCGGTCCAATCGGTTGGTACTGGGGCTCCGAGTATAACGACTGGACTTACTCCGATACCTATGACAGTCAGTCTGAAGCAGGCAACGTCATAGGTTCGTCCGGCAACTCCGGTGGTGGTGTGCGCGATGTGTTTGCCACCTATATCGAGAGCCTGATCCCCATCACCGAGCAGGTCGAGTTGAACCTGGCGGGTCGTTATGACAAGTACAGCGACTTTGGCAGCGCCTTCTCACCCAAAGCGAGCCTGCGTTACCAGCCGCTAGACAACCTGATGTTCCGGACCTCCTGGTCACAATCGTTCCGGGCGCCGGGGCTGGATGATCTCTATGCCGCAGACTCATTCTCTGCTGACTATGCCAAGGACTATGTACGCTGCAATGCTACCGGCACAGCTAACTGTCCTGAGAAACAGTATGACGTTACCCGTCAGTCCAATAAAAATCTGAAGGAGGAGACGGCTGATACCTTCACTATCGGGGCTGCTTACAACCCGCTGGATAACTTGAATCTGTCACTCGATTACTACTACATCAAGATTGATGATGTGATCCAGCTAGCCACGGCACAAACCCAGATTTATCAGGAGCTGAACAGTGGCAGCAACCCGAACGTAATTCGTCTCCCCAACGGCACCATCAAGGAGATCAAGGCTGGCATGGTCAACTTGGGGCAACTCAAGACCAGTGGTGTCGATTTTAAAGCCGACTACAAGTACGACTTCAACACCTTCACCCTGCGTTATGACTTCGGTGGTACTTACATCCTGAAGTATGAAGAGGGTCTGTTTGCCGGTGGCCCGATGATCGACAAGAAGGGCTGGAATGGTAAACCCGACTTGCGCCTCAACTCCGGGATCGGTGCCAACTTCCCGCAATGGTGGAATCTGGATACCTACCTGAGCACTAACTACATCGACTCCCAGAGTCAGGATTATGTGGATGGCAAGGAAGAGGGTCATATCGCTTCCAATACCGTCTGGAACCTGAACGTGGCAGTCGACACCAGTTGGAACGGCAAGATCCAGACCGGCGTGAAGAACATGTTCAACCGTGGCCCTTCTCTGTCAAATGATGGCTTCACCTACGATGAAGACCTCTACGGCATCGACGGTCGCGTCTACTACATCGACTACACCCAGAAGTTCTAATCAACCCCGTTGATATACAACCTCAGCCGGCCCGGTCGGGCCGGTTGTGCCCAACGTCCAAGGAAGTTACGGAGATAGGGTAATCCTATGAAGACAAGGACTATTACAATGAAGAAAGCGCTCCTTGGCAGCCTGGTTTCGGCCGCCTTGTTGACCAGCTTCAATCTCAGTGCTGCTACCGCCGGTCAGGCTGTGGACGCACAAGCCGCCACCGACAACGCATCCAAAGTTTCCCAGCAGAAGATCGACAACTATGCCGAATCTGCTGAATCTGCCCTGGCGCAATACAAGGCCGCTCTGCGTCAGATCGACAGCCTGCGCACCTACAACGAGCAGGTGGGCAAGATGGTCGAATCCCAGAGCAGCGAGCTGGCGTCGATGCAAAAGCAGATCGCCCAGATCGATCAGACCAGCACCGAAGTGGTGCCCCTGATGCTCAAGATGATCGACTCCCTCGAGCAGTTTGTGTCGCTGGATCTGCCGTTCCAGAAGGTTGAGCGAGAGGACCGCGTGGCGGCCCTGACCGACCTGATGAACCGGGCCGATGTCACCATCTCCGAGAAGTACCGCAAGATCCTGGAGGCCTACCAGATCGAGGAGGGCTTCAGCCGCACCATCGAGTCCTACAAGGCGAGCCTGGACAAGGATGGCAGCGAGAAGACCTACGAGTTCCTGCGTGTCGGCCGCATCGCGTTGCTGTACCAGTCTCCGGATGGTAATGAGACCGGCATGTGGAACAAGCAGACCCGCCAGTGGGAAGAGCTGCCCCAGGAGTATCGCAGTGCGGTTGAACAGGGTCTTCGCATCGCCAAGAAGCAGGCGCCTCCCGCCCTCATCAAGCTGCCGGTTCAAACTGCGGAGAAAGCATCATGAAAGGAATCAGACTTGCTATTGCCTCCCTGATTGCGGGAGCAACCCTGGTCACCCTGCCGGTGACCGCCGCCGAAAAACCGGTGGATCTCAATGCGCTGCTCAACCAGGTGAAAGCCTCGAGTCTCAGCGAATCCCAACTCAACAAGGAGCGGGAAGCCCGTTTCCTCGCTGACAAGAACGAGCAAGGGGCGCTGCTGGCCAAGGCCAAGGCCGAGCTGGCTGCCGAAACCGCCAAGGGCGAGCAGCTCAAGGCGACGTTTGATGCCAACGACAAGCAGCTGACCGAGCTGACCGATACCCTGCGCCAGCGTTCTGGCAACATGGGCGAGATGTTCGGGGTGCTGCGTCAGTTTGCCGGTGAGTTCAAGGGGATCTTCAACGCCTCTGCCCGTCAGGTCGAGCACCCGGAGCAAGCGGCCCTGCTGACCCGTCTGGCGGAGAGCAAGGAGCTTCCCTCCAGCGAGGATCTGGAAGCGTTCTGGACCACCACCCTCGGCCGCATGGTGGACGGTGGCAAGGTGAGCCAGATCCCGGCGACAGTGGTCTATGGCGAGGGCAACCAGGCCGAGAAGACCGTCACCCAGATCGGCGAGTTCAACACGGTATCGGAAGGCAAGTACCTCACCTTCGTACCGGAGACCGGCAAGTTCGAGCAGCTCTCCCGTCAACCGGAGAAGAGTGTGCTGGCCCCCATCGCCGAGTTCGAAGCGGGTGGTGACGGGGTCAAACCTATCTTCATCGACCCGTCTCGCGGCGTGATCCTCTCCCTGCTGGTGCAGTCACCGACCCTCAAGGAGCGGATCGATCAGGGGGGTGAAGTGGGTTACGTCATCATGGTGCTGGGCGTGCTCGGCACCCTGCTGGCCATCTTCTGCGGTATCCGCCTGTCGCTCATCGGCTCGTCCATGCGTAAGCAGCTCAAATCTGATCAGATCATCAAGGGCAATCCCATCGGTGACATGCTGGGGGCCTACCAGAGCCATCGTGGTGACAACATCGAGGATCTGGAGTCCAAGCTCGACGAGATCATCCTGCGCAACGTGCCCAAGTTCGAGAAGGGCATCAGCATCATCAAGCTGATCGCTTCCGTCGCACCGCTGCTGGGCCTGCTCGGTACCGTGGTGGGGATGATCGCCACCTTCCAGGCCATCACCCTGTTCGGTACCGGCGATCCCAAGCTGATGGCGGGCGGTATCTCCGAGGCGCTGGTGACCACCATGCAGGGTCTGGTCGTCGCGGTGCCCATGCTGTTCCTCTACACCATTGTGCAGACCCAGAGCCGTCGTCTGATCCAGGTGCTGGAAGAGCAGAGTGCCGGTTTCGTCGCCCGTTATCAGGAACGTCTGCACGCCTCCAAAGCCGCAGCGTAAGGAGTCACCCATGTGGTTCTGGTTGATTGAAGAAGTCGAGTCGGTCCGCCGGTTTTTGGGATTGGGGGGCGATGTACTGGTCGCCCTGTTCTTCCTGACCCTGATGATGTGGGCCCTGTTGCTGGAGCGCTGGTTCTACTTCATGGCGGTCTACCCCAAGCAGGTGAAGCAGACCAAGGCTACCTGGCTGGCCCGCACCGATCACCTCTCCTGGTCTGCCAAGCAGATCCGGCGCGAGCTGGTCTCACGGGTTGCCATGGCGGTGGACAAGGGGATGCCGGTCATCAAGGTGCTGATCGCTCTCTGCCCGTTGATGGGGCTGCTCGGCACCGTGGTGGGGATGGTGCAGGTGTTTGACACCCTGGCCATCACCGGCACCGGTTCGCCGCGGGCGATGGCATCGGGGATCTCCAAGGCAACGGTACCGACCATGGCGGGCATGATCGCCGCCCTTTCCGGCCTGTTTTTTGTCAACCAGCTCGATCACAAGGCCAAACTGGCGGTGCAAAAGCTGGAAGACAACCTGAAACACGGTTGATGCAGGATGCATACCCCCGGCGAGGCATGGCCTGCCGGGGGCACAGAACAAGCAAGGAGTTTCTGCTATGAGAAAACGTTACAGCGACAGCGGTGCTGACGAGGCGGCTATCGATTTGACCCCCATGCTGGACATAGTGTTCATCATGCTGATCTTCTTCATCGTTACCACCTCCTTCGTCAAGGAGTCCGGTGTCGAGATCAACCGTCCCAGTGCCAGCACGGCCGAGACGGTGAAGAAGGGCAATATCATGGTCGCGGTGCGCGAAAACGGTCAGGTCTGGGTCGACAAGCGGGTGGTCGAGGTGGGGGCGGTACGCGCCAACATCGAGCGGCTGCGGGCCGAAAACCCGGAGAGCGCCGTGGTGATCCAGGCCGATAACGAATCCCGTTCCGGTCTGGTGGTGCAGGTCATGGATCAGATCCGCATGGCCGGTGTCCAGAACATCTCCATCGCGGCAGACAAGAGCAACTGATGCCGGAGAGAGACCTATGAGATACCTGATATCGTTGGCGGTCTCCTGTGTGGTGGTGTTCTTTCTGTTTCTGGGAATGAACAAGCTGATCACACCGGATCACCGGGAGCTGGTGGAGAAGGATGACGTCACCATGACCGATTTCATCCGCCTCAAGCCCCAGGAGACCCTGCAAGAGAAACAGCGGGAGCTGCCCAAACCGCCGCCGCCCAAGCGTCCGCCGCCGCCTCCCGAGATGGAAGTGGCCAGCACGGATCGGCCGAAGATGGAGAGCGCGCCGATGGACATGCCCAAGCTCGACATCCCGGTCAACATCGGTGGTGGCAACGCGCTGGGTGCTTACAGCACCGGCGGCGGTGGTGGCGGCGTCGGTGGCAACAACGGCGCCATTCCGCTGGCAACCTTCGAGCCCATGATGCCCCGCAAGGCGGCACTGGCGGGGCTGGCCTCCGGCAAGGTGCTGGTGGAGTTCACCGTCACCGAGCGCGGCACCGTCAGCAACGTGCGGATCGTCAAGGAAGAGCCGCGCAGCTATGACCTCGGTAAAGAGGCGCGCAAAACCATCGCCAAGTGGACGTTCAAACCGGCCATGGTGGATGGCAAGGCGCAAGCCAGCCGAATGCAGCAAGAGATCGAGTTTGCGGTCAACTAAGGAAGGTGGCGATGAACAAGTTACACAAGATGATCCTCGCCCCGGTCGCCATGGCGGTGCTGCTCAGCACCGCCAGTTGGGCCGCCGAGCAGCCGGCCCTGTCGGATCGGGCCTATCGGGCGGTCAACAAGGCGCAGGAGCTGATCACCGAGAAGAAATACGGCGAGGCCAATGCCAAGCTGCAAGATGCCCTCTCCGGCGCGGGCGAGCGGGTCTACGACAAGGGGGTCATATTGCAGACTCTCGGTTTCGTAGCCGCCCAGCAGGAGAAATACGGTCAGGCAACCAAGTACTTTGCCGATGCCATCGCGACAGGCGGCCTGCCGCCACCGGTGGCCCAGCAGGTACGCTACAACCTGGCCCAGCTCTATATGGCTGAGGGCAATTATCAGGGCTCGATCAAGACCATGAAGGAGTGGTTTGCCAACCAGGGCAAGGATGACAAGCCCAACTCCCATGCCTATATCACGCTAGCCAACGCCCACGTGCAGCTCAAGCAGTACCGTGACGCGATCCCGGCAGTGGATCAGGCGATCAAGCTGTCGGCAGGTAAAGCGCCGGAGTCCTGGTATCTGCTGAAGATGGGCGCTCACTACGAGCTGAAACAGTACAAACCGGCGACCGAGGTGCTGACCTCTCTGGTCAACATGTTCCCGGAGAAGAAGAAGTACTGGACCCAGCTCTCGGCCATGCATATGCAGGCAGGCAACGATGGCAAGGCGCTGGCGGCGCTGGAGTCGGCCTACAACCTCGGCATGTTGACCGAGGCTGCCGAGCTGCAGCGGTTGGCCAACTACCTCGCCTTCACCGGCATTCCCCATCGCGCCGCACGGGTGATGGAGAAGGGGATGAAGGACGGGGTGATTGAGCCGAGTGCCAGCAACTACAAGACCCTGGCCAACTACTGGCATCAGGCCAAGGAGCTGGATCCGGCCATCGACACCCTGGCCAAATCCTACCAGCTGGCCCCGAGCGCCGAATTGCAGCTGAAAATGGCGCGCATGATGATCCAAAGCAAGCGCTATCAGGATCTGGTGGCGTTGGCCGCCAAACCGGCCGCCAATGCCAATGGTGAACAGCGTGCGGATCTCAAGTTCCTGACCGGGGTCGCCTATTTTGAGCAACAAAAGCCGAAGGAGGCCCTCAACGCCTTCACCCAGGCGGCTCAGAATGGCAACGTCAGTGGTCGGGCATCTCCGTGGATCAGCTTCCTCAAAGAGCAGAGTGGCACCGGAGAGGCAGCCGTCCAGTAATTCCAATGACAACTACCTGTAGTCCCTTTTATGGTTGCCTGGTGGCTCCATTAACCGCTCTTCGGAGCGGTTTTTTTAGGCTATGTCCCAATTACGTGTTGCATGGGGTGCCCCAGCGCCTCATGCAAACATGCTTTGATATTCACGCCCCTCCCGTAACGCTCCA
>NZ_JBSTYP010000086.1:0-15230 GCF_054052405.1 Aeromonas aquatilis
CTACCTGAAGAATTACCTGGGTTGGCGCAGGATGCTGGAGCGTTACGGGAGGGGCGTGAATATCAAAGCATGTTTGCATGAGGCGCTGGGGTACCCCATGCAACACGTAATTGGGACATAGCCTTTCTATTGGCGCTGTTGCGAGCAATGGTGCCCTTGTTCTTTGCTCACCGGACCCCTTGCGGGAGAAGGGGGTGAGGGGAGCTGCAAACTTTGTTGCAAATATGCCCAACAAACGGAAAGGCCCCTCACCCTGCCCTCTCCCAAAGGGAGAGGGAACAGACACCGGATCGAGCTACTCCTTTAGCAATCGGTCACGGCATAGCATCGAGTGGCTTAGACAGCAGCAGTCAGCTGTACTTCGACCTTGTAGCCTTCGTGGGCGAGGCGGGCTTGTACGCAGGCTCTAACCGGTGCGGTGTCGGCATCTTGTTGTTTGCTCCCTTCTCCCCTCGTGGGAGAAGGGGCGGGGATGAGGGGGATAACCGCCTCTTAGACAGCGGCAGTCAGCTGCACTTCGACCTTGTAGCCTTCGTGGGCCAGGCGAGCTTGTACGCAGGCGCGCACGGGGGCGGTGCCAGCCGGGATCCAGGCATCCCACTGCTCGTTGAAGGCAGCGATGTCCTGAATGTCCTTGAGATAGATATTGGCCATCAGGATCTTGTCGACGCCGGAGCCGTTGGCTTCCAGCAGGCGCTGCAGGCTCTCAAGCACTTCGCGGGTCTGCTGGTGGATGTCGGCCTCTTCGCTGACGGGCACTTCCACCACGTAGAGGGTGCCATTGTGGATGACCACGTCTGACCAACGCTGGGTGGTGCCGATTCGGGTAATGGTTGTCATGGAGTGCTCCGGTACGGGGGCTTATTGACCCTTGCGGATCAGATAGCGGTAGGGGGCCTGCTCTGTCTCGCTGGCGACCAGGGTATGATCCATAAAGCGGCAGAAGCTGGGGATGTCGCGGGTGGTTGAAGGATCGTCGGCGCTGACCAGCAGGGTCTCGCCATCCGCCATCAGCCGCACTTTCTTGCGAACCATCATAACGGGTTCCGGGCAACGAAGCCCGATTGCGTCCAACTCGTGGGTTGCGCCGCAGAATAAATCACTCATCTATTATCAACCTTCAACCTATTCGGCTGCCAATGATACTCAGGGCTAAAAAATAATCAAACAAACGACCCATCAACCAGCATATGTAACCGAAATGTTATTCGACCCTATCCAGCTTGCGCCGGACGAGTAATATAAAAATTGAACCATATTCAACAAGGAGGTGAATATGCAGGTCTCCTACGGCAGATTACAAGCCTATGCAGGCATGGGGTTCTTGTCCTTCGCCATGATAGTGATGGGCAGCCCGATCGGGAACACCGGTACCTGGTTCGGTTCCATGGTGATGGTCGGGTTGGGGCTCTGGATCGAGCTCAGCGATTACTATGACGAGGATGAGGACGAAAACGATCAATCCTGAACCAGATGACGATTCAACAACAAAGGCGGAGCAATTCCGCCTTTGTCATTTCTGCCGATCAGCCATTTGCCCGGATCAGCGGGTCGAGCGCATCGCCCGCTCCAGATGCAGCGCCGTCTGCTCCGGGTTGGCCTTGGGGTCGTTGAAGAAGTTGCTCAGTACATCCATGATCGCCTGACGCATATTGGTCGGCGTCGCCATCCCTTCCGCCATGCTGGGCAGCAGGTTGTCCTGCTTTTCCGCCAGCAGGAAATCCTGATAAGAGCGGATGGTGCAGCGGTCGAACTTGCTCATGTCGGGATTGGTCAGTGCCGGGATCGACCCCTTCACCCGATTGAACTCCTCCTGGAATTGCGGCGTCATCAGCAGTTGTGCCAGATCGCCTTGCGCCTGCAGCTGGGCCGGATCCCGCTGTTTGAACATGGCGATGGAGTCGAGGTTGTAGCTGAACAGTCCGGCGCTGCCCGGGCTTGGCAGGCAGGCGATATCCTCACCCGGCCGGTAGTTACCGGCGCTCAGTTCACCCTTCACCCAGTCCCCCATCACCTGCATGGCGGCGCCACCGCTCTCCAGCAGATTGGTGGCCTGATGCCACTTCAGACCGGCGTATTTTTGTGGCACATAGGCGCGCAACTGCTGGAAACGGGTCAACACCCGCACCATGTCGGGGCCGGTCAGGGTGGCACTGTCCTGTTCGAGGAATGCCTTGCGGTAGAACTCCTTGCCGCCCTCACCGAGCGCCACCGTTTCAAACAACACTGCCAGCTGCCAGGGCTCGTTGCCGATGGCGAGCGGGGTGATGCCCCGTTTTTTAAGCTGGTCGGCGATGGTGACGAACTGGGCCCAGTCAGTGGGCGGAGTCAGCTTCTGCTGTTCAAAGACCTTGCGATTGAGCCACAACCAGTTGACCCGGTGGATGCCGGTGGGCACCGCCATCAGGGCACCATTCTGGCTGAGGGTCGCACGCACCATGGGCGGCATCTGACTGTACCAGCCGAGGTGATCGGCCATGGGACTGAGATCCCGCAGAAAACCGAGCCCCGCCCACTCCTTGAGCTCATACCCCTTGAGATGGGCCGCCTCCGGCGGGTTGGCCGCCAGTGCCCGGCTCTTCAATACCGTCATGGCGCTCTTGCCGCCGCCGCCCTGTACCGCGAAGTCGTTCCACTGGTTGCCCTGTTTGGTCCACTCGGATTTGAGCACTTCGACCGCTTTCGCTTCGCCGCCTGACGTCCACCAGTGCAGCACTTCCACCTGGGAGGCGGCAACGGGAGCAGAGAGCAGGGCGATGACAGAAAAAGACAACCACTTCATAAGGTTACTGCCTTGGTAGGGAGAGCGTGGCCTGCAGGCCACCTTGCGGACGGTTTTCCAGCACCAGATCGCCGCCGTGGGCGTGGGCTATGTTGCGGGCGATGCCAAGGCCGAGGCCGGTGCCTGCCTGATCGGTACTGAGCCGGTAATAGGGTTCGAAGATACGCTCGAACTGATCGTCCGGCAGGCCGGGACCCTCATCCATGATAAAGAGGATCAGCATCTCCTCGTCATCCATGATGATGATGCGCACCTTCTGGCCGTACTTGATGCCGTTATCCACCAGATTGCCGATGCAGCGCTTGAGCGCCAGCAGCTTGCCGCGATAGGGCCACTTGCAGTGCCCTTCGATAGTCAGCCGCTCGTCGTGCAGGTTCATCGACTCCGCCATCTGCTCCAGCAGGGCGTTGATGTCGATCTCCTCGATATTCTCGTGGATGTCGGTCTCTTTGACCGTCTGCAGCGCCCCTTTCACCATCAGCTCCAGCTCGTCGAGATCCTTGTTGAACTTGGCGATTTGCACCTCGTCATCGAGCAGTTCGACCCGCAGCCGCAGCCGGGTGATGGGGGTCTTGAGGTCGTGTGAGATGGAGCTGAACAGCCGTTCCCGATCATCGATATAACGGCGGATGCGGTGTTGCATGATGTTGAAGGCGCGGGTCGCCGCGACGATCTCGGAGGCACCCTCCTCCTTGAGCGAGGGTTGGTCGATATCTTTGCCCAGATTCACCGCCGCCTTGGCGAGACGGCGCAGCGGCCGGGTCTGCCAGCGCACCAGCATAAAGGTGAAGAAGCAGAGGAACACCGTCATCAGGGCGATGAAGCGCACCTGGTTGCTTGGCATGACGGTATCGTCGAGGGTCATGTAGGGGGCGGGCAGCAGGGCCGCCAGATAGAGCCACTCCCCCTTTTCGATCTCGATCTGGGTCACCAGTACCGGTGGATTGAGCGGCTCCAGCGACAGGGTGTAACGGGCCCAGGAGGAGGGGAGATCCGCCAGCAGGGTGTCGTTGTTGAAGACGTGGAGGTCATCGGGGCGGGAGAAGTCCACCTTGATCGCCATGGCGTCGGAGAGCTTGCGGGTCAGCACCCCCTGCACCTCCTGCAGCACCAGCGTCTTGCGTTCGCTGTCGGGGAGGGCGTTGATGTGGATCTCCTCTTCGTTCAGCGAGACGAAGAAGCGGCTGCCCCCCATGTTGCGCAGCTGGTCCAGCGCGATATGGCGATATTGCAGCGGCAGGGATTTGAAGAAATTGACGGTGGAAGCGGCAGACATGGCGAGGTTGCGGGTGGTGCTGAGCATCCCCTCCAGCTCCCGCTTCTGGATCTGCTGCATCCAGATGCCGGTCAGAATGGTCTGGGAGAGCAGGATGGCCAGCAGCAGCAGCAGGATCATCCGTGACAGCAGGGAGCGGGGCACCAGTGCCCCCCAGGACCACTTGTGGCTCATGGCAGCTCGTGCACCTCGGCAATCAGCATGTAGCCGCTACCGCGAATGGTCTTGATGATGCGCGGGCTCTTGCCGTTGTCGCCCAGCTTCTGGCGCAGGCGGCTGATCTGCACGTCGATGCCGCGCTCCATCGGCAGGCTTTCGCGGCCGCGGGTGGCATCCGAGATGGTATCGCGATCCAGCACCACGCCGGGCTGTTGCAGGAACATGCCGAGCAGCATGGCATCGCTGCCGGAGAGATCCAGCAGGCTGCCATCATCATGGGTCAGCTGGTGGCTCAGGGTGTCGAGGGTCCACTCGGCAAAACGCAGGCGGCGGCTTGGCTCTTTCTCTTTTTCCGGCTGGCGGAATTCAGCGCGGCGCAGCAGCGCCTTGATGCGGGCCTGCAGTTCGCGGGGGCTGAACGGCTTGGCGATATAGTCGTCGGCGCCGAGTTCCAGGCCGATCACCCGATCCGCTTCGTCGGAGGCGGCGGTCAGCATGATGATGGGCACCTGGGAGTCACGACGGATCTGCTGGCAGAGGGTAAAACCGTCATCGCCGGGCATCATGATGTCCAGAATAATCAGGTCCGGGCTGTGCTGGGCGAGTTGCTGGCGCATCTCGTTACCCTCCGCCGCCGTCAATACCTGAAAGCCCGCCCGGGTCAGGTACTCATTGAGCAGCTCGCGGATCTCTTGGTCGTCATCGACGATCAGCAGTTGTTTGCTCATTGACATATGTATGTGCATCCACCCATTTTTTTGTGCAGATTGAACCTGTCGGGGGAGTAAAAAGCAAGCAAGCCCCCTATCTAATGTGAGGTTTAAGGCAATAACAGCCTATTGATAAGATTAAAACGAAAAAAGGCCGACCCAAACGGGACGGCCAACAGACAGCTTCTGACTACTGACGAGCACCCCGTGTGGCGATCGTCACAGACTTGAAAAGGGGCCAGTCAGACTGGCCCCGAAAAGGGACAACTCTCAGTAGTGCATCCCGTCGATCCGGCTGGTTATCACACCCGTTCAAACACGGTGGCGATGCCCTGACCCAGACCGATACACATGGTGGCAACCCCCAAGGTGGCATCCTTCTCCTCCATCAGATTGATGAGGGTGGTGGAGATGCGGGCGCCGGAGCAGCCGAGCGGGTGGCCCAGCGCAATGGCGCCGCCGTTGAGGTTCACCTTCTCGTCCACCTGATCCTGCAGACCCAGATCCTTCACGCAGGGCAGGGACTGGGCGGCAAACGCCTCGTTCAGCTCGAACAGGTCGATATCACCGACAGTCAGGCCGGCACGCTTGAGCGCCTTCTGGGTCGCCGGTACCGGGCCGTAACCCATGATGGCGGCGTCACAGCCAGCGATTGCCATGGCACGTACCTTGGCGCGCGGCGTGAGGCCGAGGGCCTTGGCGCGATCTGCGCTCATCACCAGCATGGCGGCGGCGCCGTCAGACAGCGCCGAGGAGCTACCGGCGGTGACGGTGCCGCTGACCGGATCAAACACCGGGCGCAGCTGGCTCAGAGTTTCGATCGTGGTCTCCGGGCGGATCACCTCGTCATAGTCGTAGAAGAAGCGGGCGCCGCTGGCGTCATGGCCTTCCAGCCCGACGATCTCCTTGGCAAAACGCCCTTCCACGGTGGCCGCGTGGGCGCGGCGGTGGGAGCGGGCGGCAAACTCGTCCTGCTGCTGACGGCTGATGCCGTGCAGCTTGCCGAGCATCTCGGCGGTCAACCCCATCATGCCGGAGGCTTTCGCCACCGACTTGGCCATGCCGGGATGGAAGTCGACGCCGTGGCTCATCGGTACGTGACCCATGTGCTCGACGCCGCCGATGATGAAGATATCCCCATCACCTACCTGAATGGCGCGAGAGGCGTCGTGCAGCGCCTGCATACTGGAGCCGCATAGGCGGTTGACGGTGACCGCCCCCACCTGCTTCGGAATACCGGCCAGCAGCGCGGCGTTGCGGGCGATGTTGAAGCCCTGCTCCAGGGTCTGCTGCACGCAGCCCCAGTAGATATCCTCGATCTCGTTCGGGTCGAGGTTGGGGTTGCGCAGCAGGATGGATTTCATCAGGTGCGCGGACAGATCTTCTGCACGCACGTTGCGGAAGGCGCCGCCTTTGGACCGGCCCATCGGGGTCCGGATACAGTCGACAATGACTACGTCTTTCATGAATGGATCTCCTTTCCGCAATCAGTAGAAGGTTTTGCCCTGGGCAGCCATCTCGCGTAAGCGGTCGCTGACGCGGTAGAGCGGGCCCAAGTCGGCATACTGGTCGGCCATGGCCACGTAGCGATCCAGACCAATGGTGTCCAGATAGCGGAACACGCCGCCGCGGAAGGGAGGGAAGCCCAGACCGTAGACCAGCGCGATGTCGGCTTCGGCTGGTGTGGCGACTATGCCCTCTTCCAGACAGAGCACCACCTCGTTGATCATCGGGATCATCATGCGAGCGATGATGGCGTCTTTGTCGAAATCCTGTTTCGGCTTGGCGATGGGGGCCAGCAGCTCGTAAGCAGTGGCGTCGGCCACCTTCTTCGGTTTGCCCTTGTTGTCCTGTTCGTAGGCGTAGAAGCCCTTGCCGTTCTTCTGACCGAAGCGGTTCACTTCGTACATCACGTCGATGGCGGTGCGACCTTCCTTGCTCATGCGTGCCGGGAAGCCCTGCGCCATCACGTCACCGGCATGGTGGCCGGTGTCGATACCGACCACGTCCAGCAGGTAGGCGGGGCCCATCGGCCAGCCAAACTCCTTCTCCATTACCTTGTCGACGGTGGCAAAGTCGGCGCCATCGGCGACCAGCTTGTTGAAGCCGAAGAAGTAGGGGAACAGCACGCGGTTGACGAAGAAGCCCGGGCAGTCGTTGACTACCACCGGGGACTTGCCCATGGCGGCGGCGTAGGCCACCACGCGGTTGATGGTTTCATCGGATGTCTGCTCGCCGCGGATGATCTCCACCAGTGGCATGCGGTGCACCGGGTTGAAGAAGTGCATGCCGCAGAAGTTCTGCGGGCGCTTCAGCCCCTTGGCCAGCAGCGAGATGGGAATGGTGGAGGTGTTGCTGGCGAGCACGGCGTCTTCGCCGATGATCCCTTCCACTTCGCCCAATACGGCGGCCTTCACTTTCGGGTTCTCGACCACGGCTTCGACCACCACATCCACGTGCTTGACATTGTCATAGCTGAGGGTCGGGGTGATGGCAGAGAGCACCTGGCCCATCTTGATGCCATCGATGCGGCCCTTTTCGAGCTGGCCGTTGAGCAGCTTGGTGGCTTCGCCCATGCCAAGTGCCTGCGCCTTCTCGTTGATGTCCTTCATCACCGCCGGAATGCCCTTGCTGGCAGACTGGTAGGCGATGCCGCCACCCATGATGCCGGCACCCAGTACGGCAGCGTGGCCAGTGGCCTTGCTCGCCTGCTTGGCCGCCTTCTTGGCCAGCGCCTTGATGTGCTGATCGTTGAGGAAGATACCGACCAGTGCCTTGGCGACATCGGTCTTGGCCAGCTTGATGAAGCCTTGCGCCTCGGCCACCAGCGCCTCGTCACGGCCCATACCTGCGGCGGTTTCGACGGTTTTCACCGCAGTCATCGGCGCCGGATAGTGTTTGCCCGCTACGGCGGCAACCATGCCGGCGGCGGTGGTGAAGCTCATCATGGCTTCCAGTTTGGAGAGGCGCAGCGGCGCTTTCTTGGCGGCGCGACGGCTCTGCCAGTCCAGCTTGCCCGCGATGGCGTCCTTGATCATCTGCAGCGCCGCGCTCTGCAGTGCATCCGGGGCGACCACGGCGTCGATGGCGCCCACCTTGAGGGCGTCATCGGCACGGTAATCCTTACCGGTGGTGATCCACTCAAGCGCGTTGTCAGCGCCGATCACCCGCGGCAGACGGACAGTGCCGCCAAAGCCCGGCATGATGCCGAGTTTGGTCTCGGGCAGGCCAATCTTGGCGCTGGTGTCAGCCAGACGGAAGTCGGTGGAGAGAATGGTCTCGCAGCCGCCGCCGAGGGCGTGGCCCTTGATGGCTGAGAGGGTGGGCACCGGCAGATCTTCGATGGCATTGAAGATGTCGTTGGCCTTTTTCAGCCAGCCGAGCAGATCTTCTGGCGGCAGATCGAACAGTTCCAGGAATTCGGTAATGTCGGCACCGACGATAAAGGCGTCTTTGCCGGAGGTGAGGATCAGACCTTTTAGTTCACGTTCTTGTTGTAATGCGGCGATCGCTTCGCTCAGTGAGAGCAGGGTAGCGCGATCCAGCTTGTTGACTGAACCCGGGGCATCAAACCTCAGCTCGGCGATGCCGTTTTCGAGGTAGCTGACCGACAGGGTTTCGCCTTGGTAGATCATGAGAGTGTCTCCTTGTTCCCACTCAGTGGGGAGTGGTGCTCCTTTATCCCCAGCAGGGGGCGAGGCTCACTATTGATCCAAAAGGAGACATTTTCAACACCTATTTAAAACATTTGTTTAACAGTTATCGAGTAAAAGCTCCTCATCACAAAACAGGCGAAAGAGAGGCGCCTTGCGGCGCCTCGGATGAATATGAGTTTGTTATCAACTGGCCAGTTCCGGCCGGTTGCGATACTGGTTCAGCACCTCGGGATCGGCGAGGGCGTGGGTGTTGTTGACCGGCCGGTTGTGCACCACTTCCCGCACCGCCAGTTCGACGATCTTGCCGGACTTGGTGCGTGGGATGGCATCTACCTGCAGGATGCGGGCGGGCACGTGGCGGGCGGTGCAGTGTTGCTTTATTTGCTGGCGGATCCGCTCGCGCAGCGGCTCGTCCAGCTTGCAGCCCGCTTTGAGCTTGACGAACAGCACCACCCGCTCGTCCTGCTGCCACTGCTGGCCGATGACGATGCTCTCCTCCACCTCGTCCAGCTGCTCGACATAGCGGTAGATCTCGCTGGTGCCGATGCGCACGCCGCCCGGATTGAGGGTAGCGTCGGAGCGGCCGTAGAACAGAATGCCGCCGGTCGGGGTCAGCTCGATCCAGTCGCCGTGGCACCAGATATTGTCGAACCGTTCGAAGTAGGCGGCGTGGTATTTGTCGCCATTTTCGTCGCCCCAGAAGTAGATGGGCTGAGCTGGGAACGGCTTGGTGCAGACCAGCTCGCCTTTCTCCCCCTGCACCGGCTGACCCGCTTCGTTGAATACCTGCACCGCGAGACCGAGGCCGCGCCCCTGACTCTCACCGCGATAGACAGGGCTGAGCGGGTTGCCGATGACGAAGCAGGAGCAGATATCGGTGCCACCTGAGATGGAGCTGAGCTGCACATCCTGCTTTATCTGCTGATAGACGTAGTCGAACCCCTCCGGCGATAGCACTGAGCCGGTGCTGCAGATCAGCCGCAAGTGTGGCAAGTCGTGGGTCTTGATCGGGGCATAACCCTGCTTGTGCAGCGCATCGAGATACTTGGCCGAGGTGCCGAACAAGCTGACCTGCTCGTCGCGGGTCAGATCCCACAGCACATTGCCATCCGGGTAAAACGGCGAGCCGTCATAGAGCACCAGAGTTGCGCCGGAGGCGAGGGCGCTCACCAGCCAGTTCCACATCATCCAGCCACAGGTGGTGAAGTAGAAGATCCGCTCCCCCGGCTTGATGTCGCAGTGCAGCTGGTGCTCTTTCAGATGTTGCAGCAGGGTGCCGCCGATGCCGTGCACGATGCACTTGGGTTTGCCGGTGGTGCCGGAGGAGTAGAGGATGTAGAGCGGGTCATTGAAGGCCATCGACTCGAAGGTGAGCTGGGCATCGTGTTGGCTTGCCAGCACTTGCTGCCAGTCGTGACCAAGCTGCAGCGGGTTGTCGAGCAGGGGGATCATCACCGTCTGCTCTATGCTGCCGATCTGGCTCACCACGCTGGCGACCTTCTGTTGAATGTCGATAGCTTTGCCGTTGTAGCGATAGCCATCCACCGCAAACAGCACTCGTGGTTGGGTCTGGCCGAAGCGCTCTACCACGCTGGCCTCGCCAAAGTCGGGGCTGGTGGAGGTCCAGATCGCCCCGATGCTGGTGGTTGCCAGCATGGCAACCACGGTTTCCGGAATATTGGGCAGATAGGCGGCGACCACATCGCCACGACCAATCCCCTGATGACGCAGCCACTGTGCCAGTCGGGCAACCTGTTCCCCAAGCTCACGCCAGCTCAGAGTGCGACTTGGGCTACCTTCGATGCGGGAGATGATGGCCGGGCTCTCGTCCTGACGGCGCAGCAGGTTTTCGGCGAAGTTGAGGCGGCTATCGGGGAACCAGCGGGTGCGCTGCATATCCTGACGGTTCTCCGCCACTATGTTGCCGAGCTCGCCCTTGACGCCGCAGTGCTGCCATACCAGCGGCCAGAAACGGGTGGTCTTCTCCACCGACCATTGATAAAGCTGCGGGTAGTTCTGCAACTGCAAGCCGTGGAAACGGTTCACCTCCGCCATAAAACGGTAGAGGTTGGATTGCTGCATCCCGAGCGGATCCGGTTGCCACAGGCAGAGGTTGTCCATGAGTAATCCCTGACTTCATGTATCTACCGGCAGTGTATTGAATTGTTTTTGATTTGTTAATAATTGGTTTTCCGTTGATAACAAACACGTTTGTAACGTATGCGTTACCTCACGAAGCGGCAGCTTGACGGGTCGAGCCGCCAAGCGCTTGATGTTATGCTGCAATCACATTCACCTCGGAGCAGGACGCCATGAGCAGCTACAGCCAACTTTTTGCCCAGCACCTCGATACCTTGCAGCAGCGCACCCGCGACATTCTGCAACAACAGGGGCTCAGCGGACTGGCCATCCACTCCGGCCAGACCCACCGCATCTTCCTCGATGATCAGGATTACCCGTTCAAGGTAAACCCCCACTTCAAGGCCTGGTTGCCGGTGCTGGACAATCCCCACTGCTGGCTGCTGGTGGACGGGGTGAACAAACCAATCCTGCTGTTCTACCGCCCGGTCGATTTCTGGCACAAGGTGGCGGATCTGCCCAATGCCTTCTGGGTCGAGTTCTTCGATATCCGTTTCCTGACCCGGCCGGAACAGGTGGCCGACCATCTACCTGCCAACAAGCAGGAGTGGGCCTATCTTGGTGGTCATCTGGAAGTGGCCGAGCTGCTGGGGCTGACCCAGCCCAATCCCGAGGCTGTGCTCAACTACCTGCATTATCACCGCGCCTACAAGACCCCCTACGAGCTGGAGTGTTTGCGCGAGGCGAACCGCATCGGTGTTCGTGGTCATATCGCCGCCAAGGACTCTTTTATGGCGGGGGCGAGCGAGTTCGAGATCAATCTGGCCTACATGAAAGCGGTCGGGCAGGGGGCCAATGAGGCGCCCTACGGAAATATCGTCGCCATCAACCGCAATGCGGCCATCCTTCACTACACCCATTTGTCTGCCTTGCGGGTGCCCGATGCGGAGCGCCACTCCTTCCTGATCGATGCCGGCGTCGATTTCCACGGTTATGCCTCCGACATCACCCGTACCTGGGCGTGGCGGCGCGGCGAGTTCGCCGATCTGATTGCAGCCCTCGACGAGCAGCAGCAGGAGATTATCAAGGAGATCAAACCGGGCCGTCGCTACAGCGAGCTGCATCTGCAGATGCACCACAAGCTGGCGCGCCTGCTACAGACCACCGAGCTGGTGGACATGTCGGTGGACGAGATGATCAACACCGGGGTGACCAACGTCTTCTTCCCTCACGGCCTCGGCCACTTCCTCGGTTTGCAGGTACACGATGCGGGCGGTTTCATGCAGGATGAGCGCGGCACCCATCTGGCGGCGCCCGAGCTGTTTCCCTATCTGCGCTGCACCCGGGTGATGGAGGTGGGTCAGGTGTTCACCATCGAGCCGGGCCTCTATTTCATCGACAGTTTGCTGGAGCCGCTGCGTCAGAGTGAACAGGGTAAACGGGTCAACTGGAACAAGGTGGAAGCGCTGCGGCCGTTCGGCGGCATCCGCATCGAAGACAACGTGGTGCTGCACGCCAACGGGGTGGAGAACATGACCAGACAAGCAGGGCTCTGATGGCGGCAGCGTACTCCATTCCGGCCGCTCCATTGGCGCTCAGCGAAGAGATCAAGAAGAGCCGCTTCATTACCCTGATCGCCCACACCCCGAGCGTCGAGGCGGCCAAGGGGTGGGTTAACGAGATCAAGCGCCAACATCCGGCCGCTCGCCACCACTGCTGGGCCTTTGTGGCAGGTGCGCCGCAAGATAGTCAGGTTTATGGCTTCAGCGATGACGGCGAACCTTCCGGTACTGCGGGCAAGCCGATCCTGGCCCAGTTGATGGGCTCGGGGCTCGGTGAAATCTGTGCCGTGGTAGTGCGTTACTACGGCGGCATCCAGCTTGGTACCGGTGGGCTGGTCAAAGCCTATGGGGGCGGCGTCGGTGCCGCCCTCAAGCAACTGCCTACCCTGCTCAAGGTGCCGCGCACTCCCTCCCTGATTCACTGCGATTACGCTGACATGGGGACGGTCGAGTCGCTGATCAGCTGCCATAATGGCGAATTGCTGGCAGCGGATTACGGTCAGCAGGTCACCCTGCATGTGGCGTGGGATTCCTCGGTGTGGGGCCTGGTGGACCGTGAATTGACCGACCGGACTCATGGGCGGGTATCCCTCAGCCCCTTAGATGGCTAGAATCCATCGCTCTTTAATTGGGGAAAGGGAGCTGTAATGCACATCCTGAGCATTATTCGCATTGTTGGCCTGCTGGTTGCGCTGTTCAGCTCGACCATGCTGTTGCCTGCACTGGTGGCCTTTGGCTATCGGGATGGTGGTGGTGCAGAGTTCATCAACTCCTTTTTTATTGCCCTGCTACTCGGTGTGGTGCTCTGGTTTCCCAACCGCTATCACAAGAAGGAGATGCGCTCGAAAGAGGGCTTTCTGATTGTGGTGCTGTTCTGGACCGTGTTGGGCAGTGTGGGGGCAGTGCCCTTCATCATGAGCGATGTGCCGGATATGTCGGTCTCGGAGGCCTTCTTCGAATCTTTTTCCGGCCTGACCACCACAGGCGCAACGGTACTGACCGGGCTCGATAACCTGCCCAAGGCGTTTCTGTTCTATCGCCAGCTGCTGCAGTGGCTGGGGGGGATGGGGATCATCGTACTGGCGGTGGCCATTCTGCCGCTGCTGGGTATCGGGGGCATGCAGCTCTATCGCGCCGAGATCCCGGGGCCGGTGAAGGATACCAAGGTGACGCCGCGCATCGCCGAAACGGCCAAGGCGCTCTGGTTCATCTATCTGCTGCTCACCGCACTCTGTGCGCTGGCCTACTGGCTCGCCGGAATGACGCTGTTCGATGCTGTGTGCCATTCGTTTTCGACGCTGTCGGTCGGTGGCTTCTCCACTCACGATGCCAGCATCGGTTTCTTCAACAGTCCGGTCATCAACTTGATTACCGTGGTGTTCCTGCTGCTGGCCAGCGTGAACTTTGCGCTCCACTTTACCGTCTTCTCTCACCGCCCGGTGCGGCTCGGTCGCTACCTTTACGATTCTGAACTCAAGGTGTTTCTGGCCATCCAGGCGACCCTGGTGATGATCTGCTTTGTCGCCTTGCTGACCCACGGACACTACGCCACCTGGCAAGAGGCGCTCAACCACGGTCTTTTCCAGGCGGTCTCTCTGGGGACCACCACCGGCTACAGCACCACGACCTATGCAGATTGGCCCTCGTTCCTGCCCATGCTGCTGATGTTCTCCGCCTTTATTGGCTGTTGTGCAGGCAGTACCGGCGGCGGTATCAAGGTGATGCGTTTTATGATCCTGTTCATGCAGGGGATGCGCGAGTTGAAGCGGCTGGTTCACCCCAGAGCCATCTATACCTTGAAACTGGGGAATCGGGCGGTGCCCGAGCGCATCGTTGAGGCGGTGTGGGGCTACTTCGCCACCTATATTATTCTCTTCTTTATGTTCATGCTGCTGTTGCTGATGACGGGGCTGAACGAAGTGACCGCATTCACCGCTGTGGCTGCGGCTTTCACCAACGTAGGCCCGGGTTTGGGAGAGGTATCAGCCAACTTCGGCAATATCTCGCCAGCGGCCCAGTGGGTACTGGTGTTGGCTATGTTGTTTGGCCGATTGGAAATTTTCACGCTTCTGGTACTGTTTACTCCTGCATTCTGGCGTAGTTGAGGTTGTTATGGACAAGATTCTGGTGCTTTATTCCTCTCGGGATGGCCAAACCCGCAAAATAGTCGATGTCATGCTGGAGCTGATGCCGGGATGCGAAGTGGTGATGCACGACCTGCACACCTTGCCGATGTGCAACCTCAGCAAGTATGCCAAGGTCTTGATCGGCGCCTCTATCCGTTATGGCAACTTCCACCCCAGCCTGTTCAGCTTTATTCACGCTCATCAGGAGCAGTTGGAGGTGGCCAATGCGGCCTTCTTCTGTGTCAACCTGACGGCCCGCAAGCCAGAGAAGCAGACTCCGCAAACCAATGCCTATATGAAGAAGTTTCTGCGCCTCTCCCCCTGGAAGCCGAAAACCCTGGGGGTGTTTGCCGGCGCGCTGCAGTACTCCCGCTATAACTGGTGGCAGACTCGCATCATCCAGCTGATCATGAAGATTACCGGTGGTAGTACCGACACCCGTAAGGACATTGAATTTACCGATTGGGAAAAGGTGCGCAGCTTTGCCCGCGAATTTTGGTCAAAAAGGTAGCAGCGTGATGTGAATTCAGGGTTTTTTGCCCGAAACTGCCCCGCCGATGCGGGGCTTTTGTTTAATAAAGCAACGGTTGAACCGAAAAACTGTAAAAAGTGCCATTTTTTGCAGTTTTCCTCTTGTCATCCCGGCGCTGCTCCCTATAATGCGCCCCTACCAGCACGGCGGAACACGCCGAACTGATGAGCCAGCTTCCTTGTGAAGCAGGCGCCGAAAGAAAAGCGAAAACAATCGCTTGACTTTCGAAGTGAGAAGCGTAACATGCGCCTCCTCAACGCGATAAGCGTGACGCTCTTTAACAATTTGAATCAAGCAATCTGTGTGGGCACTCACAGCATCGAACATCAAAAACAATTTTTGATTTTC
>NZ_JBSTYP010000087.1:0-15198 GCF_054052405.1 Aeromonas aquatilis
GAGCGTTACGGGAGGGGCGTGAATATCAAAGCATGTTTGCATGAGGCGCTGGGGCACCCCATGCAACACGTAATTGGGACATAGCCAAAAAAAAGGCTCCTTGAAGGAGCCCTTTTTAATCACGGATGACGAGTTACTCTTCGTCGAAGCTACCGGCTGCGTTCAGCAGGTCCGCCAGGTTCTGCTCCGCTTCATCAGCGGTCACCTGCGGGGTACCAACAGCACGAGCTGCGGCGGCACGCTGGTTGATCCGGCTATGGTGGTAGGCAAAGCCGGTACCAGCCGGGATCAGACGACCCACGATGACGTTCTCTTTCAGACCACGTAGTTCATCACGCTTGCCACCAACAGCGGCTTCGGTCAGAACGCGAGTGGTTTCCTGGAAGGAAGCCGCAGAGATGAAGGACTCGGTGCTCAGAGATGCCTTGGTAATACCCATCAGTACATGACGGAAGGTCGCAGGGGTCTTGCCCTCGGCAACCAGCTTACGGTTGGCAATCTTCACACGAGCAACTTCAACCTGTTCGCCTTCGATCAGATCGGTATCACCAGCAGTCAGGATCTCGCACTTGCGCAGCATCTGACGAACGATGACTTCGATGTGCTTGTCGTTGATCTTAACGCCTTGCAGACGGTAAACGTCTTGCACTTCGTTGGCGATGTAGTTGGCGACCGGGCTGATACCGCGCAGACGCAGGATGTCGTGAGCAGACTCAGGACCGTCTGCCAGCACTTCACCCTTCTCAACTTTTTCACCTTCGAACACGTTCAGGTTACGCCACTTCGGAATCATCTCTTCGTAGACGTTGCCACCATCGGTCGGGGTGATGACCAGACGGCGTTTGCCCTTGGTCTCTTTCCCGAAGGAGATGGTACCGGAGATCTCGGCCAGAATTGCCGGTTCCTTCGGTTGACGTGCTTCGAACAGATCCGCAACGCGCGGCAGACCACCGGTGATGTCCTTGGTACCGCCGGACTCTTGCGGGATACGCGCTACCGCGTCACCCACGCCCACGTTGGCACCATCTTCCAGGTTCACGATCGCCTTGCCCGGCAGGAAGTACTGGGCGGCAACATCGGTACCCGGGATCATCACGTCTTTGCCGTTCAGGTCGACCAGTTTAACGGTCGGACGCATCTCTTTACCGGCACTCGGACGCTCGTTGACATCCAGTACGACGATAGAAGAGAGACCGGTCAGCTCGTCGGTCTGACGAGTGATGGTCACGCCATCGATCATGTGTTCGAACTGCAGGCGACCTGCCACTTCGGTGATGATCGGGTGGGTGTGCGGATCCCAGTTGGCAACGGTCTCGCCAGCGCTCACGGCCTGGCCGTCCTTCACTTCCAGCACGGAACCGTAAGGCAGCTTGTGGCTTTCCTTGGTACGGCCCATGTCGTCCATGATGGTCAGTTCGGTAGAACGTGAGGTGATAACCAGTTTGTCATCGCTGTTGTGAACGAACTTGGCGTTCTGCAGCTTGATGGTACCGGTGTTCTTGACCTGGATGCTGCTTTCAGCAGCGGCACGAGATGCGGCACCACCGATGTGGAAAGTACGCATCGTCAGCTGGGTACCCGGCTCACCGATGGACTGGGCGGCGATAACACCGACAGCCTCACCCTTGTTCACCAGGTGACCACGAGCCAGATCACGGCCGTAGCAGTGAGCACAGTTACCAAAGTCAGTTTCACAGGTGATGGCAGAACGTACCTTCACGCGGTCAACGGAGTTTTGCTCCAGCAGGTCACACAGCTGCTCGTCGAGCAGGGTGTTACGTGCTACCAGCACTTCATCTTCAGTACCCGGCTTGATCACGTCATCGGCAACCACACGGCCCAGCACGCGCTCACGCAGCGGCTCGACCACGTCGCCACCTTCGATCAGCGGAGTCATCCACAGACCTTCGGTAGTGCCGCAATCGTCCTCGGTGATCACCATGTCTTGTGCCACGTCTACCAGACGACGAGTCAGGTAACCGGAGTTCGCAGTCTTCAGTGCAGTATCCGCCAGACCCTTACGAGCACCGTGGGTAGAGATAAAGTACTGCAGTACGTTCAGACCTTCGCGGAAGTTCGCGATGATCGGGGTCTCGATGATGGAGCCATCCGGCTTGGCCATCAGGCCACGCATACCGGCCAGCTGACGGATCTGGGCGGCGGAACCACGCGCACCAGAGTCGGCCATCATAAAGATGCTGTTGAACGAGGCCTGCTCTTCTTCTTCACCCAGCGAGTTGACGTTACGCTCTTTGGACAAGTTCTCCATCATGGCCTTGGAGACGCGCTCGTTGGCGCTGGCCCAGATATCGATAACCTTGTTGTAACGTTCGCCCGCAGTTACCAGACCGGACAGGAACTGGTCCTGGATCTCGGCAACTTCGGCTTCGGCTGCCGCAATGATGTCTTTCTTGGCATCCGGGATGACCATGTCATCGATACCAACGGAAGCACCGGACAGGGCCGCGTAGTGGAAACCGGTATACATCAGCTGGTCAGCGAAGATAACGGTGTCCTTCAGCCCCTGCTTGCGATAGCAGGTGTTCAGCAGACGGGAGATGAGCTTTTTGCCCAGCGCCTTGTTGGATACGGATTTGATCCAGTTCTGCGGATTGGCATCCAGGTCAGCCTGCTCTGCAGCAGTCAGCACCTTCGGCTCGTCGATCAGGGCGTATTCCATGCCTTTCGGCAGGATCAGGCTCAGGATCGCACGACCAACGGTGGTGTTCTTCATCTCGGTGTGTTCACGCAGAGAACCGTCTTCCTGACGCAGGTATTCGGTAATGCGTACTTTCACACGAGCATGCAGATCGGCCAGACCGGCACGATATACTTTCTCGGCTTCTTTCGGGCCGGCCAGCACCATACCTTCGCCTTTGGCGTTGATACGGGCACGGGTCATGTAGTACAGACCCAAGACCACGTCCTGAGAAGGAACGATGATCGGCTCACCGGAGGCAGGCGACAGGATGTTGTTGGTAGACATCATCAGCGCACGCGCTTCCAGCTGGGCTTCCAGGGTCAGCGGTACGTGGACCGCCATCTGGTCACCATCGAAGTCCGCGTTATACGCAGCACAAACCAGCGGGTGCAGCTGGATTGCCTTGCCTTCGACCAGAGTCGGTTCGAATGCCTGGATACCCAGACGGTGCAGAGTCGGTGCACGGTTCAGCAGAACCGGGTGTTCGCGGATCACTTCGTCCAGGATATCCCAAACGACAGCTTCCTCGCGCTCCACCATCTTCTTGGCGGCCTTAATAGTGGTCGCCAGACCGCGGGTTTCCAGCTTGCCATAGATGAACGGCTTGAACAGTTCCAGAGCCATCTTCTTCGGCAGACCGCACTGATGCAGGCGCAGGGTCGGGCCTACGGTGATAACGGAACGACCAGAGTAGTCGACACGCTTACCGAGCAGGTTCTGACGGAAACGACCCTGCTTACCCTTGATCATGTCGGCCAGGGATTTCAGCGGGCGCTTGTTGGAACCGGTGATGGCACGACCGCGACGGCCGTTATCCAGCAGCGCATCGACGGACTCTTGCAGCATACGCTTTTCGTTGCGCACGATGATGTCCGGAGCAGCCAGGTCCAGCAGACGCTTCAAGCGGTTGTTACGGTTGATCACGCGACGGTACAGATCGTTCAGATCGGAAGTCGCGAAACGGCCGCCGTCCAGCGGTACCAGCGGACGCAGGTCCGGCGGCAGCACAGGCAGCACTGTCATGATCATCCACTCCGGCTTGTTGCCGGACTGCAGGAAAGCTTCCATCAGCTTCAGACGCTTGGTGGTCTTCTTGCGCTTGGTCTCGGAGTTGGTTTGATCCAGCTCCTCACGCATGGTTTTGACTTCACCTTCCAGATCGATAGCGCGCAGCAATGCCAGGATTGCTTCGGCACCCATCTTGGCGTCAAATTCGTCGCCCCACTCTTCCAGCGCATCCAGGTACTGCTCTTCAGAGAGCATCTGGCTGCGTTCGAGGTTGGTCATGCCCGGCTCGATTACTACGAAAGATTCGAAGTAAAGCACGCGCTCGATGTCGCGCAGGGTCATGTCCAGCAGCAGACCGATACGGGACGGCAGGGACTTCAGGAACCAGATGTGGGCAGTCGGGCTGGCCAGCTCGATGTGGCCCATACGCTCACGACGGACCTTGGTCTGGGTCACTTCAACGCCGCACTTCTCACAGATCACACCACGGTGTTTCAGGCGCTTGTACTTGCCGCACAGACACTCGTAGTCCTTCACCGGTCCGAAGATGCGGGCGCAGAACAGACCATCACGTTCCGGCTTGAAAGTCCGGTAGTTGATGGTCTCAGGCTTTTTGACCTCACCGAATGACCAGGAGCGGATCATGTCAGGAGAGGCCAGACCGATCTTGATACTGTCAAACTCTTCGGTCTTGGTCTGAGCCTTCAAAAACTTGAGTAAGTCTTTCACGTGTTTCCCCTGTCAGGAGTCTAACCTCGGCGCCCCGGCTGCCAAAACAGCGGGGCGCCCACGTCAATTCTCGAACAATAAGAGCGAGCTCTTACTCTTCGTCCAGCTCGATGTTGATACCCAGAGAGCGGATTTCCTTCAGCAATACGTTGAAGGATTCGGGCATGCCCGGCTCCATACGGTGGTCGCCATCCACGATGTTCTTATACATCTTGGTACGGCCATTCACATCGTCAGACTTGACGGTCAGCATTTCCTGCAGGGTATATGCCGCACCGTAAGCCTCCAGGGCCCACACTTCCATCTCACCGAAACGCTGACCACCGAACTGAGCCTTACCACCCAGCGGCTGCTGGGTAACCAGGCTGTAAGAACCGGTAGAACGCGCGTGCATCTTATCGTCGACCAAGTGGTTCAGCTTCAGCATGTACATGTAACCAACGGTTACTTTACGCTCGAAGCGGTTACCAGTACGGCCATCGAACAGATCAATCTGACCGGATTCCGGCAGATCGGCCAGCTTCAGCAGGGCTTTGATTTCGCGCTCTTTGGCACCATCAAACACTGGAGTAGCGACCGGCAGACCCTTACGCAGGTTACCCACCAGGGTACGTACGTCGTCGTCAGACAGTTCGGCGATGTTCACTTGCTGGGTGTCCTTCTCGCCCAGGTCATAGACCTGTTGCAGGAAGTTGCGCATCTCGTGCAGCTCGCGCTGCTCTTTGACCATGCGATCGATCTTCTCGCCGATACCCTTGGCAGCAAGGCCCAGGTGCACTTCGAGGATCTGACCGATGTTCATACGGGATGGTACGCCCAACGGGTTCAGTACGATGTCGACCGGACGGCCGAACTCGTCATGAGGCATATCCTCGACCGGACAGATCTTGGAGATAACACCCTTGTTACCGTGACGGCCCGCCATCTTGTCACCCGGCTGGATGCGACGTTTGACTGCCAGATAAACCTTGACGATTTTCAGTACGCCCGGCGCCAGATCATCACCCTGGATAATCTTGCGACGCTTGTTCTCGAATTTCTTGTCGAACTCGGCTTTCAGCTCAACGTGCTGTTCAGCGATCTGTTCCAGTTCGGTCTGCTTGGCTTCGTCTTCGATGGCCAGTTCAAACCACTTGGAGCGATCGAGCTTGTTCAGACGATCTTCGCTGTAACCGGCGGCCAGCAGCAGGTTGCGGGAGCGGCCGAAAATGCCGTCTTCCAGGATCTTGAACTCTTCGGTCAAGTCCTTCTTCGCTTCCTTCAGCTGCATCTCTTCGATTTCTTTGGCGCGCTTGTCTTTTTCCACGCCATCGCGGGTAAAGACTTGCACGTCAACCACGGTACCGTACACACCGTTCGGTACACGCAGGGAGGAGTCCTTCACATCGGACGCCTTCTCACCGAAGATAGCGCGCAGCAGCTTCTCTTCCGGCGTCAGCTGGGTTTCACCTTTCGGCGTTACCTTACCGACCAGAATGTCGCCGCCCTTCACTTCGGCACCCACGTAGACGATACCTGACTCGTCCAGCTTGGACAGAGCGGCTTCACCCACGTTCGGGATGTCAGCAGTGATCTCTTCCGGACCCAGCTTGGTGTCACGGGAGATACAGGCCAGTTCCTGGATATGGATGGTGGTCAGGCGATCTTCCTGAACAACACGCTCGTTCACCAGGATCGAGTCTTCGAAGTTGTAACCGTTCCACGGCATGAACGCGACGCGCATGTTCTGACCCAGTGCCAGTTCACCCAGATCGGTGGACGGGCCGTCAGCCAGTACGTCGCCAGCCATGACCGGCTCACCCAACATCACGCAAGGACGCTGGTTGATACAGGTGTTCTGGTTGGAACGGGTGTATTTGGTCAGGTTGTAGATGTCGATACCGGCTTCGCCTGGCATCAGCTCATCTTCATTGACCTTCAGGACGATACGGGAGGCATCGACATAGTCGATTACGCCACCACGCTTGGCTACTACGGTTACACCGGAGTCAACGGCCACAGCGCGTTCCATACCGGTACCTACCAGCGGCTTGTCAGCACGCAGAGTCGGTACAGCCTGACGTTGCATGTTTGAACCCATCAATGCGCGGTTCGCGTCATCGTGTTCCAGGAACGGGATCAGAGCGGCTGCCACAGATACGATCTGCTGCGGGCTCACGTCCATATACTGGATCTGGTCGGCGTTCATAAAGGTGGATTCACCTTTGTGACGGCACGGAATCAATTCATCTTTCAGACGGCCATCTTCGGTGGTCGCGGCGTTAGCCTGTGCGATCACGTACTTGCCTTCTTCAATAGCAGACAGGTAGTCCACTTCGTCGGTGATCACACCGTCAATGACCTTACGGTACGGGGTCTCGAGGAAACCGTACTCGTTGGTACGAGAGTACACGGACAGAGAGTTGATCAGACCGATGTTCGGACCTTCAGGAGTCTCGATAGGGCACAGACGACCGTAGTGGGTCGGGTGTACGTCTCGGACTTCAAAGCCGGCACGCTCACGAGTCAAACCGCCCGGGCCCAGCGCGGAAATACGACGCTTGTGGGTCACTTCGGAGAGCGGGTTGTTCTGGTCCATAAACTGGGACAGCTGGCTGGAACCAAAGAACTCTTTGACTGCGGCGGAGATCGGCTTGGCGTTGATCAGATCCTGCGGCATCAGGGTGTCCAGGTCGCCCAGGGAGAGACGCTCCTTGACCGCACGCTCGACACGCACCAGACCGACGCGGAACTGGTTCTCGGCCATTTCACCGACAGAACGGATACGACGGTTACCCAAGTGGTCGATATCGTCCACTTCGTCGTTACCGTTACGGATGTCGATCAGGCGCTTCATGACTTCAACGATGTCGTCTTTGGTCAGTACGCCAGCGCCAGTCTCGTCTTCACGACCCAGACGGCGGTTGAACTTCATCCGACCTACGGTAGACAGGTCGTAACGCTCGGCGGAGAAGAACAGGTTTTCGAACAGCTGTTCTGCAGCTTCGCGAGTCGGCGGCTCGCCCGGACGCATCATGCGATAGATCTCGACCAGCGCTTCCAAACGGTTGGAGCTGGAGTCGACACGCAGGGTCTCGGACATGTAGGCACCGTGATCCAGTTCGTTGGTGAACAGAACCTCGAAGTGCTTGAAGCCGGCTTGGGACAGGTTGGCGATCGCTTCCAGGCTCAGCGCCTGGTTGGCGGTCACGACCATCTCGCCAGTTTGCGGATGTGCGTAGTCCTTGGCAGCCACTTTGCCAACAACATACTCAACCGGCACCTCAATCTGGGTAACGGCGTCTTTTTCCAACTGACGGATGTGACGCGCAGTCACACGACGACCGGTCTCAACCACCACGGCGCCATTGGCCACGATGTCAAAGGTCGCAGTTTCACCACGCAGACGCTCCGGCACCAGATCCATCATCAACTTGCCATCTTTTACTTCAAAACCGATGGTCTCGAAGAAGGTGGCCAGGATCTGTTCGGAAGTGAAGTCCAGTGCGCGCAGAATAATGGATGCTGGCAGTTTGCGACGACGGTCGATACGGACAAACAGGTTGTCTTTTGCATCGAACTCGAAGTCCAGCCAGGAGCCACGGTAGGGGATAACGCGAGCGTTATACAGTACCTTACCGGATGAATGAGTTTTGCCTTTATCGTGGTCGAAGAAGACGCCCGGGCTGCGGTGCAGCTGGGAGACGATAACCCGCTCGGTACCATTGATAACAAAGGTGCCGTTCTCGGTCATGAGCGGAATTTCGCCCATGTATACTTCTTGTTCCTTGATGTCTTTGACGGTGCCGGCAGCTGCTTCACGATCGTACAGAACCATACGAAGCTTGACACGCAGCGGCGCGGAGTAGGTCACTCCACGGATCTGGCATTCTTTTACGTCAAATACCGGCTCACCCAGGCGATAGCTGACATACTGAAGCTCAGCACTACCGGAGTAACTGGTGATCGGGAAAACGCTACGGAAAGCGGCCTCTAGGCCATATTCACCTTCCGGGTCAGCCTCGATGAACTGCTTGAAGGAGTCCAGCTGAATGGACAACAGATAAGGCGTGTCCAGTACCTGGTCTCGCTTACCGAAGTCCTTACGAATGCGTTTTTTTTCGGTATAAGAGTAAACCATAGGGTTCCTCAGCTCGCTGATAAGTGACCCACTCTGTCCCGCAGGACAGCTCTGTCTCAACACCGTTTTGTGTTGGCCCGGACGAATGGAAACAGTCCGGATTGCTGGTGCACCGAGAGTCGTAAACGGTGTGAAATGCTCTCAGTCTACAGCGCAAAAAGGCTGGTGAACAAATATTCACCAGCCCTAGCCTGTTTTATCAGGCTAATCTACATAAATGCAGATTATTTGATCTCAACAGAAGCACCAGCTTCTTCAAGCTGCTTCTTCAGAGCTTCAGCTTCGTCCTTGGACACGCCTTCTTTCAGGTTAGCCGGGGCAGCTTCAACCAGATCTTTGGCTTCTTTCAGGCCCAGACCGGTAGCGCCACGAACGGCTTTGATGACGGCAACTTTGTTGGCGCCAGCAGCGGTCAGAACTACGTCGAACTCGGTTTTCTCTTCTACTGCTTCAGCAGCCGGACCGGCAGCAACAGCAACAGCGGCAGAAACACCGAACTTCTCTTCCATAGCTTCGATCAGCTCAACAACTTCCATTACGGACATGGAAGCAACGGCTTCGATGATTTGGTCTTTAGTGATAGACATGACAAAAATTCCTGATGTTGAATAAACTCAAACAGCCTAGATAGGCGAGAATCAAGCAGCAGCTTGCTTCTGATCACGCACAGCAGCGATGGTACGAACCAGCTTGCCAGCAGAGGCTTCTTTCATAGTCGCCATCAACTTCGCAATCGCTTCGTCGTAGGTCGGCAGCGTGGCCAGACGATCAATTTGTGCTGCGGCGATGAACTCACCGTTAAAAGCGCCAGCCTTGATTTCGAACTTTTGGTTCGCTTTGGCAAACTCTTTGAACAGACGAGCGGCAGCGCCCGGGTGTTCGTTAGAGAAAGCAATCAAGGTAGGACCGGTAAATGCGTTGTTCAGGCACTCGAATTCGGTACCTTCAACTGCACGACGCAGCAGGGTGTTACGCACAACGCGCATGTACACACCAGCTTCGCGAGCGGTTTTACGCAGGACGGTCATCTTATCTACAGTCACACCGCGAGAATCGGCTACAACTGCAGACAGAGCGCCTTTGGCAGCTTCGTTGACTTCAGCAACAATTGCCTTTTTGTCTTCGAGTCCCAATGCCATTGGCTTAACTCCTGGATTGAATCCGGGTCTATTGACCCAGTACAGACACATCCCCCCTACCTTTACAACAGAGGGGAACGATGCGGTAGCAGGATTCCAGAAGAGAAAGAAACTTTCTCGCTGGGTTTCCGGCACCGTCTACGCAGGAAACATTAAGGCTTTGCAGCCTCCTGCGGTCTTGGACGGAGGTCGAAACCCCCAACCAATCAAGGCGCAAAATTATAGATTAAATTTTGCGCCTTGTAAAACCCATCAATTAGGCCTGAGCTTCCAGAGAAGCTTGGTCTACGGCAACACCGGCACCCATGGTGGTGGAGATGCTGACTTTCTTGATGAATACGCCTTTGGCGGAAGAGGGTTTGCCTTTTTTCAGGGCAACCAGCAGAGCTTCCAAGTTTTCTTTCAGCTGAACTTCGTTGAAAGAAACCTTACCCAGAGTGGTATGGATGATACCATTCTTGTCGTTACGGTAACGAACCTGACCAGCCTTGGCGTTCTTGACAGCTTCGGCAACGTTAGGAGTTACAGTACCAACTTTCGGGTTCGGCATCAGACCGCGCGGGCCCAGGATTTGACCCAGTTGACCAACAACGCGCATGGCATCCGGGGATGCGATAACTACGTCGAAGTTCATCTCGCCTTTCTTGACCAGATCGGCCAGGTCATCCATACCTACCAGGTCAGCGCCGGCAGCTTTAGCAGCTTCGGCGTTGGCACCTTGGGTAAATACGGCAACGCGAACGTCACGACCGGTACCGTGCGGCAGTACAGTTGCACCACGTACGTTCTGGTCAGATTTACGAGCGTCGATACCCAGGTTGACAGCAACGTCAACGCTTTCAACGAACTTGGCGGTAGCCAGTTCTTTCAGCAGGGCAATGGCTTCGTTGATGGAGTACTCTTTGGTACCGTCAACTTTTTCGCGAATAACGCGCATACGCTTGGAAAGTTTAGCCATTGTCTTAATCCTCCACTACCAGACCCATGGAACGAGCGGAGCCTGCGATGCAACGTACTTTTGCATCCAGATCGGCACCAGTCATATCCGGTTCTTTGGTCTTGGCGATTTCTTGCAGCTGGGCTACGGTCACCTTACCAACCTTGTCTTTGTTCGGCTTGGCAGAACCAGACTTGATACCAGCAGCTTTCTTCAGCAGGAAGGAAGCAGGCGGAGTCTTGGTTTCGAAGGTGAAGGAACGGTCGCTGTAAACGGTGATCACGACCGGAGTCGGTGAACCTTTTTCCAGCTTCTCTGTACGAGCGTTGAACGCCTTACAGAACTCCATGATGTTAACACCGTGTTGACCCAGTGCAGGACCAACGGGAGGAGACGGGTTGGCTGCACCAGCAGCAACCTGCAGCTTGATATAAGCTGTGACTTTCTTAGCCATTAGGAAATTACCTCAAAAATGGGTTCTAGCGCCTCGGAGACTTGCTCCTGCAAACGGCTCCCCAACTAATAAAGGGGCAGCGAATTATAGAGATATTCGCTGCCCCTGACAACCGTTAAACGTACAGAATTCAATCAGCCCTTTTCGACCTGACCAAAATCCAGTTCAACAGGAGTAGAACGACCGAAGATCAGTACAGAAACCTTCACGCGGCTCTTCTCGTAATCCACCTCTTCAACGGTACCGTTGAAGTCGGCAAACGGACCATCGGCAACCCGCACCATTTCACCCGGTTCAAACAGGGTTTTCGGACGCGGCTTGTCGTGGGCATCCTGCAGACGGTTCAGGATGGCATCAGCCTCTTTGTCGGAGATCGGTGCCGGACGGTCGGAAGTACCGCCGATGAAGCCCATTACACGCGGTACGTTACGCACCAGGTGCCATGTGGTTTCATCCATGATCATCTGGACCAGGACATAACCCGGGAAAAACTTGCGCTCACTCTTGCGCTTCTGGCCAGCACGCATCTCGACCACTTCTTCGGTCGGGACCAGTACTTCACCGAACATGTCTTCCATGCCATGCATCTTGATATGTTCGCGCAGGGACTTGGCTACACGGCCTTCATAGCCGGAAAAAGCCTGCACGACATACCATCTCATACGTTGTTCACGTTGTTCAGTCATGGCTTATCCTTACACACCGGTAATCAGGTTGACCAACCAGACCAAGGCACCGTCCAGAACGAACAGCAGCAGCCCCATCACGGCGGTCACCGCCAGCACAATCAGGGTTGTCTGAATGGCTTCCTGACGGGTCGGCCATACGACCTTGCGGACTTCCAGGCGAGACTCACGGGCGAATGCCAGTGTTGCCTTTCCCTTGGTGGTTTGCAGGGCTACTGCACCAGCAGCAGCAATGACAACGACCACACCCAGGGCGCGGACGGCAGCGACAACATCGTTGAGCAGGTAATTACCCACTACAGCGGCCGCCAGGATAATGAAAACCAGGCCCCAAAGCAGGGTATCCTTGCTTCCGCCCTGGCTCTCAGAACTAACACTCATACAACCCACCTGTATCTGACGTAACCAAAGACACAAAAGCCCCGTACGAGACGAGGTATATGGCAGGGGCGGCAGGACTCGAACCCGCAACCATCGGTTTTGGAGACCGCTGTTCTACCAATTCGAACTACGCCCCTACACAAGAAAGCCCCTATTATAGGGGCTTTGCTTTATTTATGTAAGCCAAAGATTAAGCGATTACGCTGGCTACAACACCGGCACCTACGGTACGGCCACCTTCACGGATAGCGAAACGCAGGCCGTCATCCATCGCGATCGGGGCAATCAGGGTAACAACCATTTTGATGTTGTCGCCTGGCATTACCATTTCAACGCCTTCCGGCAGTTCGATGGTACCGGTCACGTCGGTAGTACGGAAGTAGAACTGCGGACGGTAGCCTTTGAAGAACGGGGTATGACGACCACCTTCTTCTTTGGACAGGACGTACACTTCAGATTCGAACTTGGTGTGCGGCTTGATAGAACCCGGCTTGGCCAGTACCTGACCACGCTCTACATCTTCACGCTTAACACCACGCAGCAGCGCGCCGATGTTCTCGCCTGCACGACCTTCGTCCAGCAGCTTACGGAACATTTCTACACCGGTACAGGTGGTAGAAACGGTATCTTTGATACCAACGATTTCTACGGTCTCACCTACTTTAACGATACCGCGCTCTACACGACCGGTTACTACGGTACCACGGCCAGCGATAGAGAATACGTCTTCGATAGGCATCAGGAACGGCTGGTCAATCGCACGCTCCGGCTCCGGGATGTAGGTATCCAGGTGGCCAGCCAGCTCGATGATCTTCTCTTCCCACTGAGCGTCGCCTTCCAGCGCTTTCAGTGCGGAACCACGAACTACCGGCAGGTCATCACCCGGGAAGTCGTACTCGGTCAGCAGTTCACGAACTTCCATCTCTACCAGTTCGAGCAGCTCTTCGTCATCAACCATGTCACACTTGTTCATGAACACGATCATGTACGGGATACCAACCTGACGACCCAGCAGGATGTGCTCACGAGTCTGCGGCATCGGGCCGTCAGTCGCTGCTACTACCAGGATCGCGCCGTCCATCTGGGCAGCACCGGTGATCATGTTTTTAACGTAGTCGGCGTGACCCGGGCAATCTACGTGGGCGTAGTGACGGGTAGCGGTGTCGTATTCTACGTGGGAGGTGTTGATGGTGATACCACGCTCACGCTCTTCCGGTGCCTTGTCGATCTGGTCGAAGGCGAAAGCTTTACCACCGAAGTGCTTGGCCAGCACGTTGGTGATAGCTGCAGTCAGGGTGGTTTTACCGTGGTCAACGTGGCCGATGGTACCCACGTTAACGTGCGGTTTATTACGCTCAAATTTTTCTTTAGACATGATCGTCCCTCTAAACTAACGCTGAGTACGCGGTGGCAAGCTAACCACAGAACAGTTTATATGATGGATTTGAATCTGGTGGGAAAGAGAGAGGTACTGATGGCTGGTTCGCTTGCCGAACTCACCCTAGGGTGCGGCTCTGCTATCGCCTGAGCCATATCAGCATCTTGGAGCGGGCAGCGGGAATCGAACCCGCATCATCAGCTTGGAAGGCTGAGGTAATAGCCATTATACGATGCCCGCATTTCTCTAACCCAAAGAACTCAAACCGCAGAGAAATATGGTGGAGGGAGAAGGATTCGAACCTTCGAAGGCAGAGCCGTCAGATTTACAGTCTGATCCCTTTGGCCGCTCGGGAACCCCTCCAGACGCCAGATTGTCACAACGGTAATTCTGCTTGCACCCGTTGTGTTTATCGCTTTTGCACGGCAAATAGACGACAGACAGTCAAGCGTCGCGCATTTTATTGTAAGGATTTGGGGGATGCAACCATTGAGCCCGGCAAAATATGCTTTATTGCTGAGAAGTTTGCAAAAAAGTGGGGGCAAACAAGCCAATCCTGCTGCGTCCCTTGTCGCTCCCCCCCCCTTGGTGTATGGTCGCCGTGCCCAAGAAACAGTGATGACACCATGACGACAGAGCATAATCCCTATCTGCAATTCACCCGCGATCAATGGGCGTTATTGCGCGATTCGGTCCCCCTGACCCTGACCGAACACGATCTTCAGACCCTGCGCGGGATCAACGAAAAGGTGTCATTGCGGGAAGTGGAAGAGATCTACCTGCCCCTCTCCCGCCTGCTCAATCTCTATGTCAAAGCCAAGCAGCGTCGTAGCCGGGTATTGGAGCAGTTCCTCGGTCAGTCCCGCGGCAAGGGCACCTATATCATCAGCATTGCCGGCAGCGTGGCGGGTGGCAAAAGCACCACAGCCCGTATTTTGCAGGCATTGCTGGAGCGCTGGCCGGAACATCCGCGGGTGGAGCTGGTCACCACCGATGGCTTCCTCTATCCCAACAAGGTACTGGAAGAGCGCGGCCTGATGCGCCGCAAGGGGTTCCCGGAATCCTACGATATCCGCCATCTGGTGGAGTTTGTCGCCAATATCCGCGCCGGTCACGAGAAGGTTGAAGCGCCGGTTTACTCCCACCTTATCTACGACATCATTCCCGATGAGAAGAAGGTGGTGGAGCAGCCGGACATCCTGATCCTGGAAGGGCTCAATGTGCTGCAAAGCGGCATGGACTACCCCCAGGAGCCCCATCGGGTCTTCGTGTCGGACTTCGTCGACTTCTCCATCTATGTGGATGCCGATGCCGAATTGCTGCGTACCTGGTATATCGAACGCTTCCTGAAATTCCGCAGCGGAGCCTTCTCGGATCCCGACTCCTACTTCCATAACTACGCCAAGCTGGCGGAGAGTGAGGCGACCCAGATCGCCAGCAACATCTGGCAAGATATCAACTATCTGAATTTGCAAGAAAATATCCTGCCAACACGTGAGCGTGCCAACCTGATCATGACCAAGGGCCATGAGCACGCCATCGAGCAGATCAAGCTGCGCAAATGATGACGGCGGTTGCCGGATAACGAAGAGGGGGGCCCCGGGCCCCCCCCGGAGGTTTTTTTATATAAAGGGCGGTGGGAGCCCCACACACCCCCCCCCCCCG
>NZ_JBSTYP010000088.1:0-12943 GCF_054052405.1 Aeromonas aquatilis
AGCGCACACAGTGCGGTCTTTACCGGTTAGTGTGCTGATATGGCTCAGTTGGTAGAGCGCATCCTTGGTAAGGATGAGGTCCCCAGTTCGACTCTGGGTATCAGCACCATTATTAAGTAGTAAAGCTTTTGCCTGACGGCAATAGCGCCGTGGAACCACCTGATCCCATTCCGAACTCAGAAGTGAAACGCGGTAGCGCCGATGGTAGTGTGGCATTCGCCATGCGAGAGTAGGACACTGTCAGGCACCTATTTAGAAGAGGCCTCCCATTCGGGAGGCCTTTTTGCATTTGCGCGATTCAAAAAATCGATCCTGCTGCCGGCATTTTAGTAAAAATGCTGGGCTATCAAGGGATTGCCCGTTACTCTTTAGCCGTTACCGATTAACACGTGATGCTGCCAGCGAGGTATTGATGGCTACGTTGAAGGAAATTGCACAGGAGGCGGGGGTGTCGCTCGCCACGGTATCCCGGGTACTGAACGAGGATCCCAGCCTGAGCGTCAAGGAAGAGACCAAGCAGCGGATCTTCGAGATTGCCGAACGGCTGGAGTACAAGACCAGCAGCGCCCGCAAGGGGGTTCACAAGAGCAAGCTGCACTTTCTGGTGGTCTACTCCTACCCGCAGAGTACTGAGGTCAACGACCCTTACTATCTCGCCATCCGTTATGGCATCGAGACCCAGAGTGCCCGTCTCAACATCGAACTAACCCACCTCTACAATTGTGGTGAAGGACGCGAGCTGACCGCCGTGGACGGTATCCTGGTGGTGGGGAGTCTCTCGGCCGAGCGTCTGGCGCAGTTGTGCACCTGCTCCAGCATGCTGGTCTTTGTCGATTCCCGTGCCATGGAGGAGTTTGACTCGGTCGACGTGGATCTCGCTCTGATCAGCCAGCAAGTGGTGGATTACTTTATCGCTCAGGGACACCAGCGCATCGGCTATATCGGTGGCCAGGATGAGAATCCGGATCTGCGTGAGCTGGCCTTCCGGGATTATGGCCAGCGATTGGGTGTAGTGCAGGAGAGCGATCTCTATCGCGGCGATTTCTCCAGTGCCTCCGGCTATCGCTTGGCCAAAGAGATGCTGGCAGGGGATTGGCCCAAGGCGCTGTTCGTTGCCTCCGACTCCATCGCCATCGGGGTGCTGCGGGCCATCCACGAGAGGGGATTGTCGATTCCCCAGCAGATTGAGCTGATCAGCGTCAACGATATTCCGACCGCCAAGTTCACCTTCCCGCCGCTCTCCACGGTGCGGATCCACTCCGAGTTGATGGGCTCCCAGGGGGTCAATCTGTTGGTCGAACGGCTGCGTGACGAGCGTGATATTCCCCTTCGGGTACTGGTGCCGAGTCGCCTGACTCTGCGTGGCACCACTCGTTGATTTTAGTAAAATAAAGCCGGTTTTAGTCGCGCCATCTTGTGGTGGCGCGGCCTCATCCCCTCATCATCCTCTCCCTTATTTCTCCTGAAAAATTCATAATACATTGTTTTATAGTGGTTTTAGCCATTTATTGCCTACATTTATCAACATCCATGCCATCACTTCCTGCTTTATCCCCTTTTATCCTCCGATTCTGATCTCGCTCACAAAACCGTCCAGCCATTGTGATCAGGTTAAAACTTTACCGATCCAAAACTGATATTTAGTAAATGTTTATCTAGAGTTTACCCAGTTAACGTTGCCTTGTTCCGGGAGGACATGTGAATAACTGGGAAAACGTCCAATTCGTTGGTGAAAACAGGCTGGCTCCGCGTGCCTACTTCTTCTCTTATGCCGACCACGCGCTGGCGGCCACCATGCAGCGCGAGCTGAGCCGCCGTTTTCTGGGCCTTGGCGGTCAGTGGCAGTTCCACTACTTCGACCACCCCCTGCAGGTGCCGGAGGCCTTCTATCACAGCCCCATGAACGAGTGGGGCCAGATCACCGTGCCCAACATGTGGCAGATGGAAGGACATGGCAATCTGCAGTACACCGACGAAGGTTTTCCCTTCCCTATCGACGTACCCTTTGTGCCGACCAACAACCCCACCGGCGCCTATCAGCGCAGCTTCACGCTGAGCCCGGCCTGGGACGGCGAGCAGGTGATCATCAAGTTTGACGGGGTGGAGACCTACTTCGAGGTCTATGTGAACGGCCACTACGTCGGCTTCAGCAAGGGCAGTCGTCTCACCGCCGAGTTCGATATCAGCGCCTACGCCAAGGTTGGCGAGAACCTGCTGTCGGTACGGGTGATGCAGTGGGCCGACTCCACCTATATCGAAGATCAGGACATGTGGTGGATGGCGGGGATCTTCCGCGACGTCTATCTGGTGGGCAAACCGGCCGCCCATGTGCAGGACTTCTTCATCCGCACCGCGCTGGCCGATGACAATCAAAGCGCCACCCTGAGCTGCGATATCCAGCTGGAGAATCTGGGGGCAGCTGCCCGTGATCACCGTCTGGTCTGGTCGCTGCGAGATCAGGGCAACGAGATCGCCAGCGGCTCGCTCGACCATCTCGCCATCGATGGCAAGTGTGATTGCCACTTCACGCTGGATCTGGCCAACCCCCATCTGTGGAGCGCCGAAGACCCTTACCTCTATCAGCTGCAACTCTCCCTCTACAACGGTCAGGGCGAGCTGCTGGAAGTGATCCCGCAGCGGGTCGGGGTGCGTGAGATCAAGGTCAAGGATGGCCTCTTCTACGTCAACGGTCACTACCTCAAGTTGCACGGGGTGAACCGCCACGACAACGACCACCTCAAGAGCCGCGCGGTCGGTATGGACCGTGTTGAGCGCGATATCGTGCTGATGAAGCAGCACAACCTCAACTCGGTGCGCACCGCCCACTACCCGAACGATCCGCGTTTCTACGAGCTGTGTGACCAGTACGGTCTGTTCGTGATGGCGGAGACCGACGTGGAGACCCACGGCTTTGCCAACGTCGGCGATCTCAGTCGTATCACCGATGACCCCTTTTGGGAGCCGGTGTTCGTGGATCGCATCGAGCGCCACGTGCATGCCCAGAAAAACCACCCCTCCATCATCATCTGGTCGCTCGGCAACGAGTCCGGCTACGGCTGCAACATCAGAGCCATGTATCACCGCTGCAAGGCGATCGACCCGACCCGGCTGGTGCACTACGAAGAGGATCGCGATGCCGAGGTGGTGGACGTGGTCAGCACCATGTATTCGCGCGTCTCCCAGATGAACTGCTTCGGCGAGTTCCCGATGGAGAAGCCGCGCATCATCTGCGAATACGCTCACGCCATGGGTAACGGCCCGGGGGGCCTGAGCGAATATCAGCAGGTGTTCGACCGCCATCCCCACATTCAGGGCCACTACATCTGGGAGTGGTGCGATCACGGCATTCTGGATCAGGACGAGCAGGGGCGACCCGTTTACAAGTACGGTGGCGACTACGGCGACTACCCCAACAACTACAACTTCTGCATGGATGGCCTCATCTATCCGGATCAGACTCCGGGGCCGGGCCTGCGCGAATACAAGCAGGTGATCTGCCCGGTCAAGGTGCGGGCGCTGGATCTGGCGAGCGGCAAGTTGGCGGTGGAAAACCGCTACTGGTTCTCCACTCTCGACGATATCCGCCTGCTGGTCGAGGTGAAGGCCGAGGGCGAACTGCTGGCCAGCCAGCAAATCCGGCTGGAAGGGGTTGCTCCCGGTGCCACCACAGTGCTGCAACTTGAACTGCCATCCCTCGATGGGCGGGAAACCTTCGTCCAGCTGCGGGTCATCAAGGCCAGTGCGACCCGCTACAGTGCGGCGGAGCACGAGCTGGGCCAGTTCCAGTTCCAGCTGAAGGCATCGACTCGTCAGTTGCAGCCCTTTGCCAACCCCAACGCGACCCCGTTGCATATCGCCGATGAGCGCCTCGCGCTGACCTTGAGCGGCAGCGGCTTTGCCCTGCGCTTCTCGCGCCTCGACGGCAAGCTGGTGAGCTGGCAGCAGGATGGTATCGAGCTGATTGAGCGCTCACCGCGCCTCACCTTCTTCAAGCCGATGATCGACAACCACAAGCAGGAGTACGAGAGCCTGTGGCACCCGAATCACCTGCAGATCATGCAGGAGCACTTCCGCACCCTGAGCTGGCGTCAGCTGGGTGAAGCGGTCGAGGTAACGGTGGAGAGCCTGATCGCGCCGCCGGTATTCGACTTCGGTATGCGCTGCCGCTACGTCTACACCCTGAGCCCGAACGGCCAGCTGCATGTGGCGTTGTCCGGCCAGCCCTACGGTGGCTATGACGACATCATCCCCAAGATCGGTTTCGAGCTGGGTATTCGCCAGGACCTCGACCGGGTGCACTACTACGGCATGGGCCCGGGTGAAAACTATCAGGACAGCCGCCAGAGCAACTGGATCGACAGCTTCAACAGCACAGTCAGCGAGATGTGGGAGCACTACCCCTTCCCGCAGGACAACGGCAACCGCCAGCAGGTGCGCTGGGCGACCCTGACCAACCGTCACGGCGCCGGTCTCTACGTGCGGCCCGATGCCCCCATCAACCTGAGCGTCTGGCCTTACAGCTGGGAGCATATCCACGCAGCCCAGCACATCAACGAGCTGGATCCCTGTGGCTATCTCACCCTCAATCTGGATCACAAGGTGCTGGGGCTGGGCTCCAACTCCTGGGGTTCCGAGGTGCTGGACTCCTGGCGGGTGCGCTTCGAGCCGTTCAGCTTCGGCCTGACCCTGCTGCCCATCGCCCGTGGCAACCTCAATCCGGCTGCGCTGGCCGGGCTCGACCTCACCATCAACGGCGGGAGGAACCTCGCATGATCACCCTGGACAACCTGACCCTGTTCAAAAACATCTACCGGGAGGGCAAGAAGTGGGGCCGCTGCGTGGAGGCCATCAACAACCTGGCAAACCTCAAGCCCGGCATCTGCCACTCCATCGGTGACTCCCTCACCTACCGCTTGCAGGAGGGGGCCAGCCCGGCCACCTCCCTGTTCGAGGGGCAGCGCCGCTACTTCGATGTCCACTACTACCTGGAAGGGGAAGAGACGGTGGAGTGGGCTGCCAAGACGGATCTGCGGGTCGAGCAGGCTTATGACGACACCACCGACCGCGAGTGGCTGGCAGGTGAGGTGCGTGAGCGCCAGAAGGTTGGTAACGGGCAGGTGGTGATCTTCGAGAACGACGAAGCTTACCGATTCGTCGGCGACAGCCCGGTGCGCAAGGTGATCATCAAGGTCACTGTCGAAGGCGGCTACTTCAAGAACAAATAACACGCCGCCGGTTTTGCACTGATAAACGCCGGAAGGGCGGGGCTCACCCTACAACCCATGCCCCGCTCTTTCGCCGAGATAACTACAGGTCTGGAGATGCACCATGTCTGATTCCAAACGCAATACGATAGGCAAGTTTGGTCTGCTGTCGCTCACTTTTGCGGCGGTATTCAGCTTCAACAACGTCATCAACAACAACATCGAGATCGGTCTGGCCTCGGCCCCGATGTTCTTTCTGGCCACGATTTTTTACTTCATTCCGTTCTGCCTCATCATTGCGGAATTTGTGTCACTGAACAAAAACTCCGAAGCCGGGGTCTATGCCTGGGTGAAGAGCTCCCTTGGCGGTCGCTGGGCCTTTATCTCCGCCTACACCTACTGGTTCGTGAACCTCTTCTTCTTCACCTCCTTGCTGCCGCGGGTCATCGCCTACGCCTCCTATGCCTTCCTCGGCTACGAGTACATTCTCACTCCGCTGGCGACCACGGCCTTGAGCATGGTGCTGTTTGCCTTTGCCACCTACGTCTCCACCAACGGCGCCAAGATGCTGGGCCCCATCACCTCGGTGACCTCGTCCCTGATGCTGCTGCTGACCCTCTCCTACATTCTGCTGGCAGGTGCGGCACTGGTGGGCGGCGTACAGCCGGCCGATCCCATCACGGTAGAGGCCATGATCCCCGATTTCAGCTGGGCCTTTCTCGGCATCACCACCTGGATCTTTATGGCAGCCGGTGGTGCCGAGTCGGTGGCGGTCTACGTCAATGATGTGAAAGGGGGCTCCAAGTCTTTCGTGAAGGTGATCATCGTCGCCGGGATCTTTATCGGCGTGCTCTACTCCATCGCGTCGCTGTTGATCAACGTGTTCGTACCGAGCGGCACCCTGAAATATACCGGCGGCTCGGTGCAGGTGTTTGAAGGGATGGCGGCCTATTTCGGCCTGCCGGAGATCCTGATGAACCGCTTCGTCGGGCTGGTCTCCTTCACCGCCATGTTCGGCTCCCTGCTGATGTGGACGGCGACCCCGGTGAAGATCTTCTTCTCCGAGATCCCGGCCGGTATCTTCGGCAAGAAGACGGTCGAGCTGAACGAGAACGGCGTGCCCGCTCGCGCCGCCTGGATCCAGTACCTCATCGTGCTGCCGCTGATGGTGATCCCGACCCTGGGCTCCAACACAGCGCAGGATCTGATGAACACCGTCATCAACATGACCGCTGCCGCCTCCATGTTGCCGCCGCTGTTCATCATGCTGGCCTACCTCAATCTGCGCTTGAAGCTCGACCACCTGCCGCGGGAGTTCAAGATGGGTTCGCGCACCACCGGCATCGCCGTGGTCTCGGTGCTGATCGCCATCTTCTCGGTGGGCTTCCTCGCCTCCACCTTCCCGACCGGCGCCGACATCATGACCATCATCTTCTACAACGTTGGCGGGATCGTGATCTTCCTCGGCTTCGCCTGGTGGAAATACAACAGATACGAGGCCTCCCTCAGCGCCGAAGCGCGTGCCAAAGAGGCCCAGCCGACAGCGCAGGTGGCCATGCAGACGCCATAGCCACTGCATTGAATTCCAATCAAACCGGGTGGCCGTTGGCCACCCGCAAACCGTTGAACCAGAAAAGGAAAAGAGCATGAGCGAGACGATCGAGTTTGCCGAATTCAAACGGGTCGAGATGAAGGTGGGCAAGGTGCTGGAGGTGGTGCGCCACCCCGGGGCAGACAAACTCTATATCGTCCAGATCGACGTGGGGGGCGAGCGGCCGCTGCAGACTGTCACCAGTCTGGTGCCCTACTACAGCGAAGATGAGCTGATGGGCTGCGAGGTGGTGGTGCTGACCAACCTCAAGCCTACCAAGATGCGCGGCGAGCGTTCCGAGTGCATGTTGCTCTGCGCCGAGACTCTGGATGAGAGCCAGAGCGTGCTGTTGCAACCGCGGGTGCCGATGGCGCCGGGCACCCCGATCGTCTGACTGGTATTGCGAGCCGGTGCGGTGAGATTGCACCGGTTCACCAACGAGGCCGCCCACGCGGCCCGATCATAACAAGAGAGTAAAGTGCAGGGCCGACAGACCCTTGCCGAACACATCACAGAGTCACAGCGATCCCCGCAGGGAGCGCGAGTCCACTGGAGGACACCATGTCTGAATCCGTACGCGGCACCATAGGCAAGTTTGCCCTGTTGTCGATGACCTTTGCCGCCGTGTTCAACGTGCGCAACATCGTCAACAACAACATCGAGCTGGGGCTCAGCTCCGCCCCCATCTTCCTGCTGGCGACCATCGTCTACTTCATCCCGTTCGTCTTCATCATCGCCGAGTTCGTCTCGGCCAATAAAAACTCCGAGTCGGGGATGTACGACTGGCTGAAAAAGCCGCTCGGCACCCGGATGGCCTATCTGGGCTCGTTTCTCTACTGGTTCGTGAACCTGTTCTGGTTCGTCTCCCTGCTGCCCAACGTCATCGCCTACGCCTCCTACGCCATGCTGGGCTATGAGTACAGCTTCTCGCCTATGGTCACCTCGATCATCTCCATCGTGCTGTTTGCGGCGGCGACCCACATCTCGACCAAGGGGGCGAGCTGGCTCGGCAAGATTGCGGAGATCGTGGCCTACGGGGTGTTTGCGCTGTTCGCCATCTATGTGCTGGGCGCGCTGATGGCTCTGAGTGGCGATCATGTGCCGGCCCAGCCCATCACGCTGGAGGCGATGACCCCCACCGTCAACTGGGCAACGCTGGGCATCATGTGCTGGATCTTCCAGGCGGCGGGCGGTGCCGAGACGGCGGCGGCCTACCTCAATGACGTGAAGGGCGGCCAGAAGTCCTTTATCAAGGTGATCATCAGTGCCGGTATCGTCATCGGTGCCATGTATGCGGTCGGTTCCCTGCTGGTGAACGTGTTCGTGCCGCGCGAGAGCCTCACCTATGCCGGCGGCATGGTGGAGATCTTCACCGGCATGGCGCAGTATTTCGGGCTCTCCGAGGCGCTGGTGGGCCGCTTCGTCGGCGTGGTGCTGTTTATCGCCATGTTCGGCTCCATGATGATGTGGACCTCGGCGCCGGTGAAGATCCACTTCTCCGAGATCCCGCAGGGGGTTTACGGCGAGAAGACCACCCAGCTCAACGAGCACGGCGTGCCGGTGCGCGCCGCCTGGTGGCAGTTTGTCTTCGTGTTCGTGATGCTGGTGGTCAACGGCTTCGGTTCCGAGTCGGTGCAGCAGATGATGAACACCGCCATCAACCTCACTGCAGGGACTGCCATGCTGCCGCCGATCTTCATCATGGTGGCCTACTTCGTGTTCCGCTGGAAACATGACGACACCCCCCGCGACTTCCGCATGGGGTCGCGCAAGTTCGGGATGGGCGTGGTGTCGGTGTTGATCGCCATCTTCGTGGTGAGCATGAGCGCTTCCGCCTTCCCGGCCGGGGTGGATCTGGTGCGTGCCTTCTTCATCAACGTCTTTATGACGGCGGTTTTTGCGGCGTTGGCCTACTGGTGGATCTCCCGTTTCGAGAAACGGCAGGCCCGCAAGCTCGGTGGCAATGAGAAGAAAACCGGCAACGGCAAGCTGGCCAGCCAGCGCTGATCGGCAGAACGAAAAAGCGAGACGGGCGGCCTGGGTCGCCCGTTTTTTTATCCATTTCGCGCCGGTTTGGCGCTATCTGGCCGCGGGTCGTCAACTTCCGCTATTCGGCAAAGCAAAGGCGTTAAGCATTGATGAACAATTAACCGCTGCACAACGTTGCGCCTCTCCGTTATCGGGGTAAGCTGGAGGTTCGTTTTAGCGGGAGGTGCCAGACATCTCCCGCTCTGTTTCTTGTCCTCCCCAATCCTGACTGCCGCCACGGCAGCAGGATGCCCTTCTGATGGAGACCTTTCGTGCGTCTGGATCCCTTTACTGTTGTGCTGATTGCGGTGGTCACCCTGGCCTCCCTCTTTCCCTGCGAGGGGCAGGTGGCTGTCTGGTTCGGTCTGCTGACCAAGCTGGCGGTGGCGCTCCTGTTCTTCATGCATGGCGCCAAGCTGTCGCGCCAGAACCTGCTGGCGGGCCTCGGCCACTGGCGGCTTCATCTGGTGGTGATGCTCAGCACCTTCGTGCTGTTTCCGCTGCTGGGGCTGCTGCTCACGCCACTGGTACCGGGCTGGCTGAGCCCGGCCATCTACCTCGGCTTCCTCTATCTCTGCGCTCTGCCTGCCACCGTGCAGTCGGCCATCGCCTTTACCTCGATGGCGGGGGGCAATGTGTCGGCGGCGGTGTGCAGCGCCTCGGCCTCCAGCATCCTCGGCATCTTCCTCTCGCCGGTACTGGTGGGGATGATGATCCACGTGCAGGGGGAGGGGATCGACACCTGGCACTCCATCCAGTCCATCATGGTGCAGCTGATGCTGCCGTTCGTGGTCGGTCACCTGTCGCGCCCGCTCATTGGCCGCTGGGTCGATAGTCACCGGCCGCTCATCGGCAAGCTGGATCAGAGCTCCATTCTGCTGGTGGTCTATGTCGCCTTCAGCGAGGCGGTGGTGCAGGGGATTTGGCGTCAAGTAAGTTGGTACGATCTGGCCAGTATCGTGCTGCTGAGCTGCGTCTTGCTGGCGCTGGTGCTCTGCTGGAACGTCTGGATCAGCCGTCGCCTCGGTTTCGACAAGGCGGACGAGATCACCATCGTTTTCTGCGGCTCCAAGAAGAGCCTCGCCAACGGGGTGCCGATGGCCAACGTCATGTTCCCCGCCGCCAGCGTCGGGATCATGGTGCTGCCGCTGATGATTTTCCACCAGATCCAGCTGATGGTGTGCGCCGTGCTGGCGCGCCGCTATCACGAGCAGGGGCATTGATACTCGCGCCATTTTTGCTGCCATAACAAGAGGGAGGCCCGTTGGCCTCCCTCTTCTCATCTGCATGCCGACCGGCGTGCTAGCGTTTGCGCCAGACGGTCAGCTGCGCCACCGTGTGCTGATACTTGCGGGCGGTCTCGCGGATCACGAAGGGCACATCCCGCGGCGGGCAGTGCTCCTCGAACTCCGCCGCCAGCAGTCGCTGCAGCGCCTGATAGGTGGTGAGCGCTTCGCCGTTTTCACGAATGCCGCCGAGCCAGTTGGCGGGCGGGGTATATTCCGCCAGCCAGGTGTAGGGACTGGTGAGCACCAGCAGGCCACCGCTGCGTAGCCGGGGTGCTATATCCCGCAGGAAGCGGGCGGGCTCCCGCAGCCGGTCGATGAGGTTGGAGGCGAGCACCAGATCGTAGTGGTCATATTTGGGCTTGAGGTTGCAGGCATCCCCCTGACTGAAGTGGATGCGCTCAGCCTGACTCGCCCCCAGCCCGTGGCTCGACAGGCGCGCCTCGCAATACTCCACCAGTTCCCCCTCCAGTGGAATGGCGTAGCGGAAGCTGTCCTGGCTGGCGAGGGCCAGCGCCACATCGATGAAGCGGGCCGAGTAGTCCACCCCGTCCACATGCTGGAAGTGGCGGGCCAGTTCGAAGCTGGCGCGGCCGGTGGCACAGCCGATATCCAGTGCCCGCTGGTGGTTGCTGCAGAGCTCGCCAGCAAGATCAGCAAGCGTCTTGGCGTAGTTGGCAACTCCGAAGTGGCTCGGGCCGTACTGGAAGTCGAGGTACTGAGCGACGAGCGTGTCGGTTTCATAGGGATTCACGATAACGGGTTCCTGACAACGGGAGACCAGATAGCGGAAACCCGCATGCTGGAAGAAGTGACGCCGGAAGGCGTAACGGGATGATTTAAGCGCTTCGTTACCCGTGCTGATCCAGCTGCCGCCCTTGATGAGGGTGTGCTTGCCATCAAAGGTGGGGGTGGAGAAGTCGTCGTAGAGCGGGTGGATTTTAAAGCCGTCGAAGCCATCGATGGCGGTGCTGGTCCACTGCCAGACATTGCCCACCAGATCGAAGAACTCCCCTTGCGGGCAGGCATCCACCGGGCAGGAGGAGGCAAAACGGGCCAGATTGATATTGCCGGGGGCCTCCGTCCAGTCCGGCTGATCGCCGGGTAGCTGCTCGCGCAGCAGCTGCCACTCTGCCTCGCTCGGCAGCTGGATGGGGAGTCCGGTCCGGGCAGCCTTCCAGCGGCAGAAGGCGGCCGCCTCCAACTGATTCACCTCGACCGGCCAGTCCCAGGGCATAGGGACCTGCCCGGTCATCAGCCGCAGCTGCAACTGCCCGGGTTCGGCGGGGTCACCCACCCAGAAGGTGGGCATCTGCGCCTTCGCGTACTGGCACCAGCCCCACCCTTCGTCATCCCACCACTGTTGCTGGCCGTAGCCGCCCGCCTGGACGAAGGCGAGGTACTCGGCATTGCTCACCAGCATGCGGCTGGCCTGAAACGGGGCCAGCTCGATCTGGCGCTCGCCATATTCGTTGTCCCAGCCGTAGGTGGCGTCCTGCTTGCCAAGGCGCACCTTGCCGCCAGCCACCGGCAGCAGGCTGTTGGTGGGCACCAGCTCAATCCGGTGGTGGGCTTCGGGGCAGGCGGGCCAATAAGGCTGCGGCCGCACCCAGACGAGTGGCAACTGGCGGATCAGCACACTGGAGGTCTCGAGGTGGATGCGCTCGTGCTCTATCCCCATCAGGATCACCCAGGCCGGGCTCCGCCAGTCGATGGGCAGAGTGAGCGGCATCTGGCGGATGAAATCGCACACCAGCGAACGGACTTTGGCCCGATAGCTGCGCAGTTCGGTGACCTTGGGCCAGTCGTAGTGGGTCTCGTCCAGATCGTCCCAGCTCATCTCGTCCACCCCGATGGCGACCATGGCCTCGATGCGGGGATCCAGCCGCTGGTCGATCAGGCGTGCCGCCAGCAGCTTGTTGATAAAGAAAGCGGCGGTGTGGCCGTAGTAGAAGATGAGCGGGTGGCGCAGCGGGATCGCCTTGTTGAACCAGGCGCGCTCATCGGCCAGACAGTCGAACAGCGAGTCGTAGAGATCGAAGGTCTGGCAGAAGTAGGCGAGCAGCTCGCGCCGTTTCTGCTCGGGATCGCTGCCGGTCAGCAACGGGGTGCGAGTCGGCTCCGGCAGACCGGTGGCATTGGAATAGAGAGGGCTTGCTTGGGTCACGCTCTGACTCCTTGTTGGCAGTGAAGACTGACAAGACAGTGGTAATGACATTACCGCAATGGAGAGCTTGGTACGCACGAAGTACCACTATTGGCTCAACAGACCGGCAGGGCAATCAAAAACTTCCACGGGCTGTCAGCATAGTGACCGGCAGGATGACCCGCCAATCAGCCACAATCATATCCGTTCGAGAATGGTTATTTTCACCAAAAAATGGTCTAAATGGCTCTCTGAATTCTTCTGTTTGTTCTGGTTGAAATGGTTATTTCCTTTTGAATCATAATGTTAATTTTTGGCTCACGCTTTGCAGAGCATGAAAACCAATTGGCCCTGGATGGCCAACACATAAGGAGGAGAGTAGCGATGAAATGGATGATGGTTGTCATGTTGATGGCGGGGCTCAGTGGTTGTCACTGGCTGGATCAGACCAGAGTGACCGGAACGGGGAGAGGGCGAGCGCCAGCGGTTTGGCTGGCAGAGCGAATTGCTACCCGAATTGCAGACCCCGGCGAAAGGGGGCTGGATCCTCTATCAATCTCTTCGGCCTATGCATGAGTTTGTTTTAAATCAGTTCTTAGTTCTTAGTTCTTAGTTCTTAGTTCTTAGTTCTTAGTTCTTAGTTCTTAGTTCTTAGTTCTTAGTTCTTAGTTCTTAGTTCTTAGTTCTT
>NZ_JBSTYP010000089.1:0-12847 GCF_054052405.1 Aeromonas aquatilis
TGAAAGGCTGGGGTATCCATGATGGTAGACCTCAAGGTGATGGCCTACTTCAAGCTTAGCCTTTCAACACGTAATTGGGACATAGCCAAAACAAAAGGGTCTGACAATGCAGACCCTTTGAATGTGGCCTCGTGGCGATTACTGCTTGGTGCCGTGAGGAGACTTGAGGTAACGGAAGAACTCGCTGTCCGGCTTCAACACCATCAGGTCGTTGCCACCGGCAAAGCTCTTGCGATAGGCCTCCATGCTACGCACGAAGCTGAAAAACTCGGGGTCTTTCTTGTAGCTGTCGGCATAGATCTTGGCGGCTTCCGCATCCCCTTCACCGCGCAGTTGGCGAGCGTTACTCTCGGCGTCGGCGATCATGACTGTCACCTTGCGGTCGATATCGGCACGCAGGATTTCAGCCTTCTCGCGACCCTGAGAGCGGTGCTCACGGGCAACTGCGGTACGCTCGGCGCGCATCCGCTGGTAGATGGAGTTGGAGACTTCCACCGGCAGGTTGATCTGCTTGATCCGCACATCCACCACCTTGATACCAAGCTCGGAGGAGCGTGCCATCTTCTTCAGGGCATCTTCCATCACGGTACTGCGTTCACCGGAGACGATGTCCTTGATGGTGCGGTTACCGATCTCGGAACGCAGACCGTTGTTGATCTTGCGCTTGAGCAGATCTTCAGCCTGCAGCTTGTTGCCACCACCGGTTGCCAGGTAGTACTTGGAGAAGTCCTCGATCTTCCACTTCACGTAGGAGTCGATGATCAGGTCTTTCTTCTCGGAGGTGACAAAACGGTCGGCCTGGCTGTCAATGGTCTGGATGCGGGCATCCATCTTGCGAACCTGGTCGATGAGCGGCACCTTGAAATGCAGGCCCGGCTCATAGAGGCGGGGTTCACCGGAGTCAACCCGCTTCACCTTGCCAAACTGCACCACAATCCCCTTCTGACCTTCATCAACGATAAAGACAGAGGAGAAGCAGACCATGGCCGCGACAGCGATTGCACCAATAGCTAGCTTTTTCATCTATCAGTTTCTCCCTGAGCTGAAGCGGTCACCGCTACGCAGCGGCATTGTCGGCGTAGAGTTGGCACCCTCGTTGGAAACGGGGACCTGCTCTGTGACCGGGGCGACAGTGGCACGATCAGACTGGGCAGCCTTCGGCTTGCCAGAGAGCTTGTCGAGCGGCAGGTAGATCATGCTGTTGTTGCCAGCCGGCATGTCGACCACCACCTTGTTGGCCTGCTGATAGAGCTCCTCCATCGTTTCCAGATAGATACGCTCACGGGTCAGCTCGGGGGCAGCCAGATACTGGGGCAGCAGCTCGTTGAAGCGAGCAACTTCACCCTGGGCTTTCAACACGATCTGGGATTTGTAAGCTTCCGCTTCCTGCTCCAGACGCTTCACCTGGCCACGGGCCTTCGGCTCCACTTCACGAGCATAGGCTTCAGCTTCACGAATGAAGCGCTGTTCATCTTCCTGAGCGGAGATGGCGTCATCAAACGCGTCTTTCACCTCTTCCGGCGGACGCGCCGGCAAGAAGTTGACGTCGACGATCTGCAGACCCATCTGGTAAGGCTCGATGATGCCATCGATCACCTGCCAGGTCTCCTGACGCACCTTCTCACGACCGGTGGTCAGCACGTCATCCATCCGGGTATGACCCACCACGTAGCGCAGGGCGCTATCGGTGGCCTGACCCAGACTCTCGTCGGCATTGGTCACGCTGAACAGATACTGCTCGGGATTGACGACACGGTACTGCACGTCCATCTCGACCCGTACCACGTTCTCATCCTGAGTCAGCATGAAACCGGAGGCAGGTAGGGAACGCACGGACTCGACGTCCACCGGGATCACCTGATCGATAAAGGTCGGCTTCCAGCGCAGGCCCGGCTCGACAATATGGGAAAACTTGCCAAACCGCAGCACGGCACCGCGCTCCGCTTCGCGAATGGTGTAGAAGCCGCTGACGACCCACACCACCACAGCCACAACCAGCGCGATGGAGATACCAAAGCGACCTACATCGCCGCCAGATTTGCCGCCACCAAACAAGCCACCGAAACGGCGACTCACTTTGCGCAGCATTTCATCCAGATCAGGGGGTCCCTGATTCTTGCCGTTATTCCCCCAAGGGTCACGGTCTTTGCCGTTGTTACCAGGCTCATTCCAAGCCATCAGCGTCTCCATTAATACATGCGGATGGATATCATCTCTACCGGGCCGTCATACGTTGAGAAGCCCCTAAGGGTTCACCTTCATCAACGAATCAATGCCTGATAAAGCGTTGTAAACTCTCACCTTCCTGTTTCACGAGGCGGTTCCAGTCGGCCACTTGCAAGCGGACTTCCAGCACGAAATCCCCCTCCTCGCTAAAACCTTCCTGCTCAATCCCTTTCAGCTGATAGAGCGCACTGCGCAATCTCGCGGCAGAAGGAGGCAACTGCAGGGTGTGATGCACCATGGAGCCAGCCAGCAATTCGGTCAGCGCCGTAAACAAATGCTCACAACCTTCACCGGTCTGGGCCGACAGCCAGACGCGCAAAGGGCGCCCCTCGTCATCTCGCTCCAGACCTGCCGGACGATCCGCCAGCTTGTCGATCTTGTTGCAGATCATCAGCTGGGGCCTATCATCGGCTTCAATCTCGGCCAACACCTGCTGCACGGAGTCGATATTCTCCTGCATCTGCTCATCGGCACAGTCCACCACATGCAGCAGCAGATCCGCTTCACGGGTCTCCTGCAGGGTCGCCTTGAAGGCCGCGACCAGATCATGGGGCAAGTGTCGAATAAATCCAACTGTATCCGCCAAAATCACATCACCCACATCCCGGATCACCAGTTTACGCAGGGTGGGATCCAGAGTTGCGAACAATTGGTCGGCAGCATACACGCTGGCAGCTGTAAGTTGGTTGAACAAAGTGGACTTTCCGGCGTTGGTATAACCAACCAGTGACACAGTCGGCACTTCGTTGCGGTTGCGGGCGCGGCGTCCCTGCTCCCGCTGCTTGGCCACCTTGTCGAGCCGACGCAAAATCGCCTTGATGCGTTCCCGCAGCAGACGTCGGTCAGTTTCAAGCTGGGTTTCACCCGGACCACGCAGACCGATCCCGCCCTTTTGACGCTCAAGGTGGGTCCAGCCTCGCACCAGACGAGTGGAAAGATGGCGCAACTGAGCCAGTTCGACCTGCAGTTTACCTTCGTGGGTACGGGCTCGCTGGGCAAAGATATCGAGGATCAGGCCGGTTCGGTCCACCACCCGGCACTGGAACAGACGCTCCAGGTTGCGCTCCTGGGCAGGGGTCAGGGCATGGTTGAAGATGACGACGTCGGCATCCAGCATCTGGACTTGGGACGCGATCTCTTCAGCCTTGCCACTGCCGACAAAAAATTTGGCACTGGGCGCACTGCGACTGGTGGTAATTACCCCCAGCGCCTTGACTCCGGCCGAGCTCACCAACATCTTGAGCTCTTCCAGATCCTCCCGCTCACCCTCATCACTGAAGTTGACATGCACCAGAACGGCCTGTTCGCCAGCTTCATAACGGTCAAACAAGCGCTTGCTCCTTAACAGGAATCATGATGAATCTGAGTTGGCGAGTCGACTCGCCCAGGGATATCACGCCTCGGCATCACCCTGTTCATCAGCCGCGCCACCCGGAGTGGGCTGGTGATGATTGACGGCACGGGCCGGTACGACAGTCGAGATGGCGTGCTTGTAAACCATCTGACTCACGGTGTTTTTCAGCAGGATAACAAACTGGTCAAAAGACTCGATCTGACCTTGCAGTTTGATGCCGTTCACCAAATAGATAGAAACAGGAATCCGCTCACGGCGCAGCGCATTCAAAAACGGGTCTTGGAGAGATTGCCCCTTAGCCATTTTTCTTTTCCTTATAGTTTGTTGTTTTTAAACACCGAATATCAATATAACAACCTGATTATACAGGGAGTGTCAAGCCGCACCAGCGCGAGCAAGCACGCGGTCGAGATTGCCAGACTCACCAGATTCCAACCAGGTCACGTCGGGCCAGCCGCGCAACCAGGTCATCTGTCGTTTTGCCAATTGGCGTGTGGCAACAATGCCACGATAACGCATCTCATCATACCCCACTTCACCGCACAGGTAGTCCCACATTTGGCGATAACCCACACAGCGAATGGAGGGGAGATCCGGGGTCAGATCGCCGCGCGCCATCAGCGCACGAACCTCCTGTTCAAAGCCACCTTGCAGCATCTTGTCAAAGCGCAGTTCGATACGCTGATGCAGCACGGCGCGATCGCTCGGGGCGATGGCAAACTGCAGCACCCGATAGGGCAAGCCCTCCCCCTGCACCTGCGTCAGCTCGGTAAGGGTCTTGCCGCTGATGCGGTAGACCTCCAGCGCCCGAGAGAGTCGCTGCGGGTCATTGGGGTGGATCCGCGCCCCGGCCACCGGGTCGATGCGTACCAGCTCATCGTGCAGCGCCTGCCAACCGAGGCGGGCTGCCTCTTCCTCAATCCCGGCTCGAATGGCGGGATCGGCGGAGGGCAGCGGGGACAATCCCTCTAGCAACGCCTTGAAATAGAGCATGGTACCGCCCACCAGCAGCGGAATGCGGCCGCGATCGGCGATCTCTTTCATCTCCCGCAGGGCATCCTTGCAAAAATCGGCTGCCGAATAGCTCATGGCGGGGTCAAGAATGTCGATCAGCCGGTGCGGGGCACGTGCCAGTTCATCGGCGGTCGGCTTGGCCGTACCTATATCCATGCCGCGATAGATCAGCGCCGAATCGACGCTGATGATGTCGCAGGGCAGCGCCTGGCACAGTTCAATGGCGAGGTCCGTCTTGCCGGAGGCCGTCGGCCCCATCAGAAAAATTGTGGTCGGCAAGTCACTCGCCATGTTCAAACTCCTCCAGCACGGTCGCCAATGAAAGCGGGCGTACCATGCGAATATCTGTCAGTTGGTCAGCGTGAGCGGCCACAAGTTCCGTCAGCAGACGACTGGCAGTTGAAAAATCGTATATCTTCTCGCGGCTTATCCCCTGCTCCACCAGCCATTGGCATAATACTTCAGCCTGCTGACCAGCATCACTGTCAGATCCGCCCTCGATAATTTGCAGCAATTCGGGTAACAGACGCACCAGATCGGTCTGGCGCAGCAGAGCCGGTACCCGAGTCAGGATCATGGTGTCGCGCCCCCCGCTTTTCAACTCCAGCCCCATCCGTTTCAGCAAACGTTCCTGCTCGGTCACCAGCACGATCAGATTCTTCGGCAATTTGAAGGAGACCGGCAGCAACAGCGGCTGGGCCGCCAGTCCCTGCCCCCAGGTCTCCAGCAGCCAGTGCCGTAGCAGCACACGCTCAGCGCGTACTAGCGAAAGCAGGGCCAGCTGATTATCCCGCTCGATCAACAGGTAGGCCTGCTCCACCAGTGTCAGGGCGCGACATCCCCCCTGTTTGGGTGACGGCACTGTATCGGTGGGCTGCACAGGAGCAGCCTCAGCTTCGATAGGCAGCGTAGTGAGCAGAGCCCCCATGCCGCGCATCGCCTCCCGGCTTGGGGGCTCGGGCGGTTGATAATTGTTGGCTCGGCCAGCCCCACTGCCCCCCTCTCGCACCTGTGCAGGTGCCCGGTAGCTGTGTTCAGCACCGTACCACTCCGGGCGTGGCGCCTGACCGGGATATTCAATCTGCGGGCTGACCGGCAACTCGACCAGAGTTTCGGCCAGCGGAGTGTCCTGATGAGCGGCACTCACCCCTTCGCGGCGCAGCGCGGTAAACAGCGCCTGAAAGATAAAGTCGTGGATGAGCCGCGCCTGATGGAAGCGCACCTCATGCTTGGCCGGGTGGACGTTGACATCCACCTGACGGGGATCCAGCTCAATATAGAGCACATAGGCGGCGAAGCGGTCGGGAGGCAACAACTCGTCATAGGCCTGACGAATGGCGTGGTTGATGAGCTTGTCGCGCATCATCCGGCCGTTTACGTAGGTGTATTGCAGGTCGTTTTGCGGTCTTGCCCCCTCCGGGGTCGCCAACCAGCCCCACAGACGCACATCGCTGTGTTCGCTTTCCACCGCCAGCGCATGGTGCATGAAGGGAGTGCCGCAAACGGCGGCGAGGCGACGCTCCTGCTCCGGCACGGTATTGGCGGCCTTGTACTGGCGCACCACCTTGCCATTGTGGCGCAGGATCAGGGTGGCATCGAAGCGGGAGAGCGCGATGCGGCGCACCAGCTCGTCGATATGGGCAAACTCGGTCTTTTCGCTGCGCATGAACTTGCGCCGCGCGGGGGTATTGAAGAAGAGATCCACCACCTCCACCGTAGTGCCCACCGGATGGGCCGCCGGCTTGATGGTGACGCTCATCTCCCGCCCTTCCGCCTGGGCTTGCCAGGCTTCGGACTGATCTGCAGTACGGGAGGTGAAGGTGAGACGGGAGACCGAGCTGATGGAGGCGAGCGCCTCGCCACGAAAACCGAGGCTGTTGATCCCTTCCAGATCGTCCAGCGTGGCCACCTTGGAGGTTGCATGACGCGACAATGCCAGCACCAGCTCATCTTTGGCGACGCCACAGCCGTTGTCACGGATGCGGATCAGCTTGGCGCCCCCCTTGTCGATGTCGATCTCGACCCGGTCGGCCCCCGCATCCAGGCTGTTCTCCACCAGCTCTTTCACCACAGAAGAGGGCCGCTCCACCACCTCTCCGGCTGCAATCTGGTTGGCCAGAATGGGTGGCAAAATACGGATCGGCATCACTTACTCCTGAATTTCAATCTTGCGGATAGAGAGCCGTTCCATCACCTCTCCACCAACCGGAATCTGGTTGGCCAGGATAGGGGGCAATATACGGTTCGGCATCACTTGCTCCTGAATTTCAATCTTGCTGATGGTATTCGCTAACAACGGGAGCGGTATCGCCAGCTCCCGCGTGTCAGTTTTGCGGAATGTAGAGCACCTGCCCTACCTGAATATCCCGCGACTTGAGCTTGTTGATCTCCACCAGCCGAGCCTGACTCACCCCATGTTTCTCGGCAAGGCGGGAGAGACTCTCCCCCCGCTTGACCACATGGCGGATCATCTGCGACTTGTCGTCACTGCGAACGGGGGCGGCACTACGGCTCTGCCCCTGCTGGGGGATATAGATAGTCTGACCAATCTGAATATCCCGGCTGCGCAGCTGGTTGATCTCCACCAGAGTGGACTGACTCACTCCATGCTTCTCGGCAAGGCCGGAGAGGCTCTCACCCCGTTTGACCACATGGCGGAGCATCCGCGATTTGTCATAGTCCCCCACACTGCTGACCGGCGCACCGCTCTCTTGCGCTGCCGCCGAGTAAGGCTTGATCACCCCGACTCCGGAGCCGCTCCCAGCACCGCCGTCGCGGGCAGTAGCGGGCATCTTGTTGGTCACTACCGGCTGCGACTGTGCCTGCCTGGGCTGGCTCACCGGCTGCCGGGCTACCGGTGCAGGGCGAGTGGTCGCGACAGGTTGGCTAACCTGCCCCTTGCCGGTCAGCATGGCCCCCTTGGTCGGGTGGGCGCGGTAGTAGTTGCGGATCCCCTCGAAGATGGCGCGGGCCAGCTGATCCTGATAGCTGGCGGTGGCCAGCAGCTTCTCTTCCGCATGGTTGGAGATAAATCCGGTCTCTACCAGCACAGAGGGAATATCCGGCGCTTTCAGCACCGCCAGACTGGCGTGCTCCGGCGCCTTCTTGTGCAGTCGGGCAACCTTGCCCATGGAGCGCAGGATCTGGCGGCTGACGTCATATCCTTCGGCACGGGACTTGTCCATGGAGAGGTCGAGGAAGGTCTGCGCCAGATAGGGGTTGGGATCGGATTCCGCCAACACCTTGCCAACACCACCCAGCAGCTCGCCCTGCTTCTCCTGCTTCTCCAGCCAGCTGCCCATCTCGCGGTTGGCACGGTTGGTCGACAAGACCCAGACCGAGGCACCACGGGGAGTGGAGTTGTGGAAGCTGTCCGCATGCACAGATACCAGCAGATCCGCCTTGGCCTTGCGGGCAATCTCGGAGCGCTTGTTGAGGTCGACGAAGTAGTCGCCACGACGGGTCATCACGGCACGCATCCCAGGTTCACGATCGATCAGTGCCGCCAGCTTCTGGGAGACCGCCAACGTCACCCGCTTCTCGTAGGTACGGCGCGGGCCGATGGAGCCCGGGTCTTCCCCGCCGTGGCCCGGGTCGATGGCAATCACCACCCCCTTACCCTTGCCACCGACGGGCGTGGATTGCACCGCAGCCGCCGAGCGCTTCTCTTCATAAGGGAGATCGATGACCAGACGGTGGCCATAAGGTCCGGCTGGCGCCAACGGAAAGACCACCGGCTTGATGGCGGAGCTGAGATCCATCACCAGCCGCAGACCGCCCTTCTCCAGTGGCGTGCTCTGGCGGATCTTGCGCACCAGTTCGCTGTTGTTCTCGATCCGCGCCAGATTGGCGGCGTTGCTCGCCCCTTTCAGGTCGATCACCAGCCGATCCGGGCCGGTAAGGGTGAAATAGTTGAAGTTGGGGGCGCTGCTCATATCGAGCACCACCCGGGTATTATCCGGTGATGGCCAGATTCGTACGCTCTTGAGCTGATTCGCCCAGGAGGGTAATGCCATCAAAGAGAGAGCAATAACAAGGATCAAGCGCACGTAGATGACAACCGTTCCAGAATGGCTTCGCCAATAGCAGTGCGGGCCTCTATCAGAACCTCGCGCTGCTCGCCTACATAAGTGAGGGTAATTTCCAGGTCGGGAGCCGGTAACCAGCCCTCGCCCTTCTCGGACCACTCCACCAGACAGAGAGTGTTGGCGGCAAAATAGTCCCGAATGCCCATGAATTCCAGCTCTTCCGGATCAGCCAGGCGATAGAGATCGAAATGGTAGACCTGCCAGCCATCGAGCTCGTAGGGTTCGACCAGGGTGTAAGTCGGGCTTTTTACCTTGCCCTGATGGCCAAGGCCCTGCACCCAGCCGCGGGTCAGGGTGGTTTTACCGGCGCCAAGCGTGCCATGCAAAAACACTGTGGTCGCCTGCTGGCAAGCCTGTGCCAGACGGCCACCCAGTGCCACGGTTGCTGCCTCGTCCGGCAGTGTCATCATCAACTGTTTTGCCATGTTCTTCTTTTTAACTTGTAATGGTGTCGGGATTAACCAGTTTGCGGATCAGCGGCAGCAGATCTGACGCCAGCATGCCCCGCTCGCCGTCGGCGGCGACCTGATCTGCGGCCTCGCCGTGGATCACGGCGCCCAGCCAGCTTGCCATGGTGGCAGACCAGCCCTGGGCCAAAAGGGCGGCGATTATACCAGATAACAGATCGCCCATGCCGCCACTTGCCATGCCGGGATTGCCTTCGCAACAGAGAGCGACCCGCTCGCCGTCATAAATAAGTGTTCCCGCCCCTTTTAACAACACCACACCGCCATAACGCCGCTGCAGTGCCTGCACGGCGGCAAACCGGTCGGTTTCAATGTCGGCAATGGAGCATCCCAGCAGGCGCGCAGCTTCGCCGGGATGGGGCGTGAGCACCCAATTATCCTGATGGCGGGGAGATTGCGCCAGCCAATTCAATCCATCGGCGTCCAAAACCAGTGGCAGCCGATCAGTCAGATTACGAGCGATTTGCGCTCTTCCCCACTCATCCTGACCGAGCCCGGGGCCAATGACCCGCACCGACGCCCACCCCTCGTCATCTGCGGTAGTGAGACTCATCAGTTCGGGTTGATAGAGGCTGACCGGCGGATGTTCCGGATGCTGACACACCCGCACCAGCCCGGCCCCCGCCCGCAGGCAGGCGCGGGCCGCCAGCACGATGGCCCCCTGCATGCCGCGATTGCCCCCCACCAGCAGTATCTTGCCATAGAGCCCTTGTGGGAAGCGCGCGGGCGCGGGGTCAACTGCGCGCTGAGCAGTGGATAATCGATACGCCAGGCGGCCGGCAGCATAGTGTCATCCGGCGTCACGCCAAGGGGATCACAGTCGAGCTGGCCGACGCAATCCACCCCGTCGCCGGTGAGCATCCCCTGCTTGATACCGATGAAGGTGAGGGTGCGAGTGGCCTGCACCACGGCCCCCATGGCACGGCCGGTATCGCCGTTGAGGCCGGAGGGGAGATCCACCGCCAGCACGGGCACAGCCAAGCCATTGATTGTTGCGACGATCTTTGTCAGTAGTGGCGAGAGGGGCGTGTTGACGCCGGTGCCAAACAGGGCATCGACCACCAGATCCGGGGCGGAGTGCTGGTCCCCATCAAACTGCTCGGCCAGCCAGACCCGACCACCGGCCGCCAGCCACTCATCGGCGGCCCGTCTGGCATCCCCCTTCAGCTGGTCGGGTGCTCTGGCGGCAATCACCACCACCTCGATGCCAATCTGGCGGGCAAGACGGGCCAGCACATAGCCATCACCGCCGTTATTACCGGGGCCGACGAAAATCCACCAGCAGCGACTGTCGGGCCAATGCAGGGTGGCATAGGTGCGCAGCGCGGCACCGGCTCGCTCCATCAGGGCATAAAGAGGTTGCCCCTCACGCGCGGCCCAGTTGCGCTCCAGTGCGCGGATCTGTTCAGTCTGCCACAGCCCCTGTGGTAAACTGTCCCCCTCTTTTGTGCCCAACGCGCCCCTGATGATCTCTACCATGACGGCTCCCGCCTCTTATCAATCGACCCACGCCAGCAAACTCCGGCCAGGCCAAGCCGCATGAGCGCACCTGACTTCCACCAGCTGGCCCACGATATCAAGCTCTGGGCACGGGAGCTAGGATTTGACCAGGCGGGCATCACCGACACCGATCTGCGTATTGAAGAGCCGAGATTGCAGGCCTGGCTGGATGCGGGCTATCACGGCAGCATGGATTACATGGCGCGCCACGGCATGATGCGCGCACGCCCTCACGAGCTGCTGCCGGGCACGGTGCGGGTGTTGTCGGTGCGGATGAACTACCTGCCGTTCGAGGCCGGTTTTGCCGCCACCCTGCGCGATCCGACTCTCGGCTATATCAGCCGCTATGCCCTCGGCCGCGACTACCACAAGGTGCTGCGCAACCGGCTCAAACAGTTGGGTGATCGCATCGAAGCGCGCTGCGCCGAGCTGTTTCAAGGCACTGAAGAGGCCTTGGGTGAGTGGCGCCCCTTCGTCGACTCCGCCCCCATCCTCGAGCGGCCACTGGCAGCCAAGGCGGGCCTAGGCTGGGTTGGCAAACACTCACTGCTGCTCAACGAATCGGCCGGCTCCTTCTTCTTTCTCGGTGAGCTGTTGCTCAACCTGCCGCTGCCGCTCGACCAGCCAGTGGAGAAAGAGCAGTGCGGCAAATGTGTCGCCTGCATCAACATCTGCCCGACCGGCGCCATTGTCGCCCCCTATGTGGTGGATGGCCGCCGCTGCATCTCCTATCTCACCATCGAGAACGATGGCCCTATTCCGGAAGAGTTCCGCCCCTTGATGGGCAACCGCATCTACGGCTGCGACGACTGCCAGCTTATCTGCCCGTGGAATCGCTATGCCGATGCCAGCCCTGAACCTGACTTCAGCCCGCGCCCCAGCTTGCACCGCCCGCCCCTGCTGGCGCTGTGGCGCTGGAGCGAGAGCGAGTTTCTCAAGCAGACCGAAGGGAGCCCGATCCGCCGCATCGGCTATCAACGCTGGCGCCGCAATCTGGCGGTCGCCCTTGGCAATGGCCCGGCGACCCCCGAGGTGATCGCCGCCCTGCAACTGGGGCTGACTACCGCCGAGCCCATGGTGGCCGAACATATCGAATGGGCGCTGGCCACCCTTGCCCGGCGTCAGGATGAAGAGAACAAGAAGACCCGTTTGCTGATCCGCTGCATCGAAAAAGGTCTGTCGGATCACGCATAAGTGATCTGCCCCTTGCCGGATTGCAGCACTTTTTTCATGCTCTGCCGACCTGCAGAGCCCATAACAGCGTGGTCACTGCAAACTGGTCGGCACACAACAAGGACAACACAGATGCATATGTTGGGAGTGGATATTGGAGGCTCAGGGATCAAGGGCTGTCTGGTCGATACCAAAACCGGCGAATTGATTGGCGAGCGCCACCGCATTGCCACACCACAACCGGCCACCCCGGCCGCCATCGCCCATACCCTCAAGGCGCTGGTCGAACATTTCGACTGGAAAGGGCCGGTGGGCTGCGGCTTTCCCGCCACCATCCACAACGGGGTTGCCAAGAGTGCCGCCAACATCGACAAGAGCTGGATCGAAACCGATGCCGAGCATCTGTTTGCCGATGTCACCGGCAAGCCGTGCTATGTGCTGAACGATGCCGATGCCGCCGGTCTGGCCGAGATGCGCTTTGGCGCCGGTAAAGATCGCAAAGGGGTCATCATCCTCATCACGGTCGGCACCGGCATTGGCACCGCCATCTTCGTCAACGGCCATCTGCTGCCCAACACCGAGCTGGGTCACCTGATGCTGGAAGGCATGGTCGCCGAGCACTACTGCTCCGATGCGGTGCGCAAACGGGAAGATCTCTCCTGGAACCGCTGGGGCAAGCGCTTCAACAAGTATCTGGCGCGCCTCGAGTTTCTCTTCTCCCCCGACCTCTTCATTCTGGGGGGCGGCAGCGCCGCCAAGCTGGATAAATTTGTCGATCGCATCGAGACCCGGGCGCCACTCATTCCCGCTGCCAGTCTCAATCAGGCGGGCATTATCGGGGCCGCACTCTACGCGGCCGAGCGGCAGGACTGATCGCCGCTCACCGCCAATCAGCAGAGAGCAAATGGAAAGGGCCCGGCACTGCTGCCGGGCCCTTTTGTTTGGCTATGTCCCAATTACGTGTTGCATGGGGTGCCCCAGCGCCTCATGCAAACATGCTTTGATATTCACGCCCCTCCCGTAAC
>NZ_JBSTYP010000090.1:0-12431 GCF_054052405.1 Aeromonas aquatilis
CCCAGTTCCTTACCGCATTGGTGACTGCCAAGCCACACCTGGCCAATAAGTGGGGCGCTCTGCATGAGCTCGCCACTGAGTACAGCGCGATAAACAAGCTGGGATGGCATATCCCCAGTCAGTCATCCCTGCGCCGCTGGATGGTCAAGTGGTTGGCGGAAAACAAAGTTGCCTTTACCTATGCCACCAACCCGGATGCCTACAACAACAAATACCGCACTGCCATCGAGGAAATGTACCCCTGGATGGGTCAACCGAACGATGTGTGGGAGTTCGACAGCACCCCGGTCGATGCCATGTTGGTGGATGGCCGTCACAGCATTATCGCGGTGATCGACGTGTTTACTCGCCGCGTTCGTTTGCTGGTGGCCAAGAGCTCATCCAGCGAGGGGATCTGCCTGTTGCTGCGCAAGACCCTGTTGGCCTGGGGCACCCTCAATGACAACGGTGTGATGCGTACCGATAACGGCTCTGACTACGTGAGTCAGCGGGTCATGTCGATCTGCACACTGCTGGATATCAATGTCAGCCGATCCAATGCCTATTCGGGTTGGGAAAAGCCCTTTATCGAGCGATTTTTCCGCACCCTGAGCCACGGCCTTATCGAGTTGTTGCCCTCCTATATAGGCCACTGCGTGGCTGACAGACAGGTGATTGAAGCCCGCAAGGGCTTTGCCCAGCGGTTGGAAGAGAAGCGCAAACCGGATGCGGAAAAAGAGATTTTTGAGTTGGCGATGACAGCACAAGAGCTGCAGACCCTACTCGATAACTGGCTGGATGCTCGTTACCACAACAAAAAGCACAGCTCACTGGGGATGACCCCAAACGAGAAGTACCAGAGTGCCCGTTATCAGCGCCGCGCCATCACCGATGAGTCTGCATTGGATCTGCTGCTCAACCATATCGGTGAGGCGACTGTCTCCAAAGGCTTTATTAAGGCCGGTGGCCTGAAATATAGCGCCCCGGAGCTATTGGAGCACACCTGGAAGAGCCAGCGGGTCAGCGTCTTTCTCGATCCCAACGATGTGGGTCGCGCCACCTTATACCGCACCGGAGACTGGGGAGACCGAGTGGAGGCCATCAATACCGATCTGCTCGGAAATGGCATCAGCCCAGACGCATTCCGTGCAGCCAAGCGTGAGGATGCCAAGGTACTGGCCCGATTCCGCCGCGAGATGCGCAATGTGGCCAAGACATTTGGCATCGACCAGCTACACCAGGATGTGGTCAATCACTTTGTCGATCAGGCCAAGGAGGTTGCCCAGTTCAAGCGCTCGGATCTGAACCTCGACAACCCGGCGCTGGCTGCCCTGACTGGGGTTGCGGCATCCAGTGTGCCGGTCGGGTTCAGTGCTACGGAGCTGGCCGCCATTGAGGCCAGGCGAGAAGAGAAAGCTGCCCGCCAGCAAGCAACGGCAGGGCAAGAGTCCAGAGCACTCAAGACCGAGTATGAGCAGGCAATTTACTTGGCAGAGAAGGAGTTGGATACCCCGCTGACCGAGCGGGAGAAGGAGTGGCTGACCAAGTACCTGTATAGCCACAAGTTGCCAGCAAAACGGATTAGCAGGCATCTGGAAAGCATCAGGGCCACACGCAATGCCCAGGCAAAAGGTTAAGCGTGCAGCCCTGTTTAAACCATAGATAAAGGACATAAACACTATGAAACACAAGATCGTTGAAGTCAAAAACATGATCAAGACCGAGCAACTGCTCGACAACTTGCTCAACCGCTCCAGCATAGTGCCGGGCATTGGCCTGATCCACGGCCCCTCCGGCTTTGGCAAGACCACCGCCGTGGAATGGCTGTTCAACCAGGACGAAGTGAACGGGATCTATGTGCGTTGCTACAAGGCCGATACCGTCACCAGCCTGCTGGAGCAGATAGCCAAAGAGATCGGCATCCCCCAGCGCCACAACCTGCGGGCCCAGGTCGATAGCATCATCGAATCCGTGCGTGCCGAAGAGCTGGCCATCTTCGTGGACGAGGCCGATTACGTGGTCGGTAATGCCCGCATCATGGAGACCCTGCGCGATATCTACGATGCCACCGAACAACCCCTGATCCTGGTCGGGATGGAAGAGATTGCCCGCCGGATCAGCCAGCGCAAGCAACTGTTTAACCGCATCTCCCAATGGATTGAGTTCAAACCGGCCGATCTCGATGACGTGTCCCTGATTGCCAGCGAAATGCTGGAGGTGGACGTGGAAATTGACGATGCCTTGCTGGATCTCATTCGCAAACGTTCCAACGGGGTGGTTCGCACCATCGTCTCTGCCCTCGACAAGATCGAGAAGATGGCTATGGCTTCTGACGCTCACATCATCCGCCTGGAAGATGTAGACGCCAGCGAACTGCTGCATGACGTGCGCCGCAGCCGTTAGCTCCCAGATATACCCCAATAACAACAAGCACGGGAGGGATACCAGTGGTTGATATGAGTGGTAAATCCAAGACGGAATCAGCTTGGCGATGGATGTGTGGAAAGTCGGAGTTTGATATTCCGACCCTGCGCAAAGATTTGGGTATGGGGGCTAACCATGCCCATCAGTTGGTAAATCGCTTGCTCTCGACTGGCCATGTAAACATTGCCGTCCAAGGAGCATCACGCATCGCAAGCAGATACCAAGTATGTATTCCACAAGAAAAACTGCCCGATGAGATTGATGGCAGAAAGGCAGGCCGCTGGGCCAAGAAACGGGCGACCAAAAAAACCAGCCGCCAGAAGATGTGGAACACCATGAAAATAAGCAGAACGTTCGGGCTTATTGAATTAGCAATGACCTCAAATACTGCCACCAATAGTGCCTCGATATATACGAGGTCATTGGTTAAATCTGGTTATTTGAAGGTATTGGTGGCTGCCGTTCCTCATAAAGGAATTACCAGCAAATATCTGCTGACCAGAGATACCGGCCGCCACGCCCCAATTGTTCGCAGGAATGGCTGTTGGGATCAGAACCAGCAGCGGCTTTATCCATTCCAGTTTGAGGAGGGTGAGCATGGGCACGTGGCTTGAGGTGTTGCAGGCCGAAGTGGCGGCCAGCTCGCTGGCCGTGGTGGCCAAAAAGCTGGGTTTATCCAGAACCACCATCAGCCAGGTCTACAACGAAAAATATCCCGGCGATATGGCAAGGGTACAGACCCTGGTGGAAGGGGCCCTGATGGGCAACAAGGTGAGGTGTCCCATTCTGGGGGATATCCCGGCTCACCAGTGCCTTGCCCATCAACGCCGTGGCCCCAGTGACGTGGGTAGCAGCCCGATGGATATCAAGCTCTGGAAGGCTTGCCGCTCAGGCTGCCCCCATAGCCAGCTGACGGAGGAGCAGCAACTGCGCCGCCCGATGCGGTTATCGGTGGAGCAGGGCAAAGGGTCACAGAAAACGGCTCGCTATGACGCCGAGGCGACCCTCTCCAGGTTACGCCGTCAGGCCAAGAGCGATGGCGACAATGCCAGTTCGTCGCTGCGTATCCTGAGTGAGCTGCTGGCGGAAGAGCTGAAAATCATGGGTATCAAATACAACCGACTGCTCGACAAGCAAGAAGGCAAATAACGGTTGGCGGGGGTTGGGCTCGGAATAAGCAGTGGGCCCGGTGATGAATCACAAGGAGAACGGGATGAAAAAGAATCTGCGCAGCAATTTGCACAAAACTGCCGAACAGCTCAGCCACTGGTTGACGGCCAGAGGATATGAAGTCCGCACCAGTCAGGTGCGCCACACCCCGCTGCTGGCCGTCACTGGCCCTTTGCCACAAGCGATGAAGGCCCGCGCCGTGTTAAGCCGCGAATGCCTGGCTGGCGTGGTTCGGGAGGTCGCCCTGGTGCGCTTTGGCGGCTGCCTGCTGCATTGGCGCCAATAAGGAGAATGGAGATGGCCAAGATAGAGCTCGATATCGAAGACGAAGCACTGGCCAAGGTCGTGCTGCGTCAATTACCCAAGTTCCTCGAATTTTGCCGTGCGACTCACCTGGAAGAGCTGGTACTCGGCCCAGCGAAACAGCAGGCTGCCGCCGTGTGTTATCAGATGCCCGGCAGCAACAAGATCCATTAAGGAGAACCCTATGCAAGAAGCACAAACCGGCAGTACCACCCCGATGCGCCAGAACGCCCAAGGGCACTGGGTACCGGAAAACCTGATCACTCCGGCTGACAAGCTGCGCGATGAAGTGGTGATGGGCATCATTGCGGCTGCCCGCGAGCAGCGTTCGCAGCTGGCCGCCTTCAAAATTGGCGCCATGCAGCAGATCAACGACTTTGTTGACCTGTCATCCGAGCAGTACGGCGTGGCGTGGGGCGGTACCAAGGGCAACGTGACCCTGCTCAGTTTCGACGGCCGTTACAAGCTGATCCGGGCCGTGGGGGAGCACCGCAAATTTGATGAACGGATCCAGGCTGCCAAGGTGCTGATTGACCAGTGCATCGCCCGCTGGAGCGATGGGGCCAGTCCTAAACTGCGGGCCCTGGTTGACCACGCTTTTCGGGTTTCCAAAGCCGGTCATATCGACGTTAACCAGGTGCTCTCCCTGCGTCAGCTCAACATCGAAGACGCCGACTGGGAGCAGGCCATGCAGGCGATCGCCGATGCCATTCAGGTGACCGGTACCAGCCAATATCTGCGGCTCTATGAGCGTGACGCCCAGGGGCGTTACATCCAGATGAGCCTGGATCTGGCCAAGTTGTAAGGGAGGGAGACGCGATGGAAATCAACGTAGATATGGCCGAGGAGCAACTGCAGCTCTGTGAGCAGATCACTGAAACCGAGGGCACCTGCTACCCCGACGATACCTATGAGGATGGCATCAAGGCCGCCCTGCTCTGGGCGCTGGGGCTGGGGCCTGCCCCCCTCAATGTCGAGGAGTATCAAGGGGCGAAGCCACTGCAGTTCGAGTAATGGCCCGATGCGAAACGGGGCGGCATTGCCGCCCTGTCTGCCCGATGTGGTGATCGGGTACTGATGAGCAGCTAGGGATAAGCAGATGAAAAGTCGAATTTTAGAGAAGATCAAGAAGCTGCTGGCCATGGTCGAACGGGGCAACCCCCATGAGTCAGCCAATGCGATGAAGAAGATCCAGGCGTTGATGGCGGAGCATCAGCTCTCCAGCGAAGACGTGGCCTTGAGCGGCATCGATACCGCCAGCGCCAAGGCGGCCAACAGCAGTAAGAAGCAACCGGGTTGGAGCCATGGCCTGCTCACCATTATCGCCGAGGCGTTTGGGGTTGAAGCGATCTTTCAATGGACGGGCTTTCCGCGCCGCCAGATGCAGGTTGTTTTTATTGGCCCAGCCGAACGGGCGGAAATCGCGGGCTACGTCTATAGCGTGCTGGCTCGCCAGTTGCTGGCATCCCGCCGTGAGTTTCTGGCCACGCTGAACAAGCGCATGAAGAGCACCACCAAGACGGCCAGAGCTGACCTGTTTTGCGAGGGATGGTGCCAAGGGGTGTACGGCAAGGTTGTGGCATTGGTACCGAGTGAGCATGAAAACGAGCTGGTTACCCAGTACAAGGCCAAGCACTTCCCCCATTTGGTAAAGGGCAAGATCAGAGAGAGCAAGGCGACCAGACGCGATGAGGGGGCTCGCTACGATGGCTATGTGAGCGGCAAACAGGTGGAGCTCAATGCTGGAGTGAAGGGGCAAGAGCTGGCCAAGCTGGAGGCCCTATGAAATCAGGCCGCAATCAGATGTTGAGCCATGAGCTGGATGCTCTGCTTAAGCGATGGGAGCGGCGGCGAATAGCCTCTTTTTGGATAGGTCTTAATCTGCTGGCTGGCGTGTTCGCGCTGGCCATCCTTGTGGCTCAGTAACCGAGGTGACATATGGAAAATGTGAAAGCGCTGCTCAATACCAGCGTGGCCGATGCCAAAAGCTCCCTGGAATGCCAACTGATGAGCAACCCGCTGCAGGCCCTGAACGATGCGCAGCTGGCCGCTGACTTTATCAACCAGTACGGCACGGCTACCGGCCAGAAATCCCGGTTGGCCATGCTGACCTCCATCATCAACAAAGCCCGCAAACAGTTATCTCACTAAGCGAAACCATCCCGAGCGACTGCTCGGGATGGTCTGCCCGGCGTGGTGGCCGGGCACTGATGAGCAGCCGACCTGGGCCCAGGTCTTCACCGCCTCGATAAAGGAGCACGGCGATGACTAAAACAGAGATGGATATTCGGCTTACCAAGATATTCAGCACCGCAGCCATTGCACTGGCGGCCGCTGAAAAACGGGCTGTGTGCAAACAGCTCAAACAGTTTATTAGAGAGGCCCGCGCTCAGGGGTTATTTGCCCTGGCGGGGGAAGCAAGCCAGATGCGCTGGCAACTGGTGGCTGAACTGCAGCAAGCCAGAACGGCGGCGCTGGAGGCCAGCCATGTCCATGTCTAACTGGCAACGACTGCTGGCCTACGTAATGAAGTTTGGCAACCTGAGCCAGCAGCAGGCAGAGCAGTGGCTCGATAGCCATTGCCCTCAGTGGCGCAGTGGGCCGGATGTGATGGCGGCCGGGCAAATCTGGATGAAAAAGACGGGGAGGGGGAATTGAACACCTTAGCTAACAATCAGCCAAATGCTGCGCAGAGTGGTGATCGTACCCGCCTGATCCGTCTGGTTCAGGTTGGCAGGCGCACCCTGGGGCTCGATGAGGAGACTTATCGGGTGTTGCTTGAGCAGCAGAGCGGCAAGCGTTCGGCGGCCGAGTTGACGATCCCGGAGCTGGACAAGGTGCTGCTGGCTATGAAGGGGGCAGGGTTTAAACCGACGGTTAAACGCCCTGTTAAAGGGGCTGTTAAAGCGGGAGGGCACAAGCGTTTAAGCCCGGCCCGTGGGGCTCATGCCAAAACCGCCGAGATAAACGTGATCCGGGCTGTATGGATCACCATGCACCGCCATGGCCTGCTGCGCGATGGCAGTGAGACGGCCTTGAATCACTATGTTGAGCGGCAAACGGTGCGGCTTAACAACGGCATCGGCGTGGCAGAGGTGGCCTGGCTCACCGATGGGTTGGCTTACCAGGTGCTTGAGTCACTGAAAAACTGGCACAAGCGGGAGCTGGTTGCACGCCTTGTCGCGGCCAAGAAAACCGTCCCCACCAATGGGAAGTCTGGGCGAGTGGCCGGTTATCAGGCCGTTGTGGCGGCGTTTGAGGAGATGAATGATGGACGCTAAAGCTGAGAATCTGGACTTGTTCGCCGATGATCATGAGTCGCTGGGGCAGCTTGTCGATCGCCTGGATCAGATCCCGGCCTCCGAACTGACGGCCAAATGGCCCAAAGCCTTGAGCGAGCTGGTGGATGTGCTGGCCTGCGAGTTGGTCAGAGGGGGGATGGCACAAGAACAGGCCAAGGCTCAGGCCCGAAAGCTGGCGCTGGTACAGGCCCATTATATGGGTGGCCGTGCCTACTACATCCCCACCGGGGATCATCTCAAGGCCGCGTTGCGTGATCGGGCCATCTGGGATGAGTTTAACGGTCGCAATATCGACCATCTGGCGCGCAAGCATGGGCTTTCGGTACCACAAACCTATGCGGTTGTAGCTGAACAGCGTCAGCTGAGCAGATCTAGGTCACAACTTGATATGTTTAGTTAAAGACAGGGTTAAGATGAAGAGGAGACTGGTTTCCATATGGCAAGTATGAGGTATACACTGCAGACTCTGTAAAGGGGTAGGGTGTACGAATGGATTTAGAACTGTTAGAAATTAATAAACTTTTAATGTTTATAGCTTTTGTAATGCCTGGATTCATAGCCATCAAGGCATATAGTGTATTTTCTGGTGTTGCCGCAGCGCCCAAACCTTCTTCTGAACAGATAATTGATGCAGCAACATATAGCTGTATCAATTATCTTATTTGGCTGCCATTCGTATATATGGTGGAGTCCAGTCGGTTAAAGTTTGACTATATTTGGTTGTACGTGGCTTTTTATGTGATTGTGTTATTTATATCACCAATAGTCATAACTAAGTTATGGTTGAGTGTAATGCGCCATCAATTAGGTAAGGATCCAATAGAAAGGCCATGGGACTATGTTTTTTCATTGCGAGAACACTATTGGGTTGTAGTTACACTTAAGTCTGGTGAAAAAATTGGTGGACTTTATGCAGACAAATCCTTTGTTTCTAGCTCTCCAGCACCGGAGCAAATTTTTCTACAAAGTACATGGGTTATAAATGAACATGGTGGATTTGAAAGAGAAAAAGAAACTTCAGCTGGCATTATGATTTTATCATCTGAAATTCTTTATCTTGAGTTTTATAAAACGAGATGACAATTTCAAATGAACCTTGAATATCTTCTAAATATAGCTGTTATTATAGGGTGTAGATTTGCTCTGTTATTGGTAAGACTGAGTGCTAAATATTAAGTTTGAGGTGAAACATGGCAATTATACCAGTTAAAGATAGAGCAGGGTTGACTCAACCCTCTATAAGAGAAAGAGATACGGATAAGCTTGTGACTCGTCCAATCCAAAGAGATGATAGCGAGTTGGCGATAAACGGATATCAACCTATCAGAAGTAGCGGTACGGACGCTACGCAACCTCCCCCCAAAAAACCATGAAAGCGAGACTGAATTATGTCCAATAACAAGCCTAAATCTCCCTCAAAGGGAAGTTCTGGGATAGGCATGGATGGATATCAACCAAAGCCCAAACCAAGTGGTATTAATACAAATGGATACCAGCCCCCGAAAAGTAGCGGAACAAGCCCAACCACACCGCCGCCTAAGAAGCCATAGTTCTAACCCACCATAAACCCATGCCCATGAGGCCCCCCGGTACGCTGCTGATAACGCAGTTCACCGAGGGGCCTTTATGTTATCACTCGCACTTAAATGGCTGCTTCGTCCCGATGTGGAAGGGGGCGAAGTCAACCATCCCGCCGACCGTGGTGGTCATACCAAGTACGGCATTGCCGATGCCGCCGATGGCAAGAAGGACGGCATGGCCGACCTCGATCGGGATGGGGTACCCGATATCGCTATCGGTGATCTGACCCCCGCCCATACCGAGCCATTTTACCGCCAGAACTACTGGGCGCCCGCCCGCTGTGACCTGATCGCCAGCTTAAGCCCGGCCCTTTCTATCGCCGTGTTTGATGCAGCGGTGCATCACGGGCCGAAACGCGCCATCCAACAGCTGCAACAGGTCTTGGGGGTGATGGCAGATGGCCGCCTTGGCCCTGTGTCGATAGGCAGACTCAAGCAGCAACTGGGCGCCAAGGGCGAGGGCCAGTTGTTGCTGGCGCTGATGATGCAGCGGGCCTGCTTCATGCACGGCATTGTGCGCAAAGACCCGAGCCAGTGGGCCAATGCCGATGGCTGGATCAACCGGCTGCTGCGTCTGCAGAGCTACCTCCTTTCTGACGTGGTTGGCGAGGTGGTGGCATGAGCGTGCTGACCATCAAGCAACAGAAGGCGGCGGCCGCGATCCAGGCTGCGGGCTGCTTTGGCATCCCTGAGCTCAAAAACCCCCGTTATCTCGCTTGCTTCAAGGATGGGCGCAAAGCCCATCTTAAGGCCGCTTTGGCCAATCAGATCGCTGACCCGAAGGCGATCCCGCTCTACAGCCACCACCAGACCCGTCAATCCCTGTTTGAGAAAGGGTGGCGCTCGGTGACCGAACTGGATCGCCTGCGGGCCCGTGCCCGTCATTGCCAACCTCCGTTATTTCAACCCCAAAAGAAGGAAGTCCATCATGCCTGATTCCCTGTTACCTCAAGCGAAGTCTGCCTTTAAAAGCCGCACTGTGATCGGTGGTGTGATTGCCGTGGGGGCCGGTATTGCGGGCCTGTTCGGTGTGCCGGTCGATGCGGGTACCCAAGCCAGCCTGGCATCCACCCTGGTGGATCTGGCCAGTGCGGTGGGTGGCCTGCTCGCCATCTGGGGCCGCATCAAGGCGACTCATACCGTCCGTTAGTAGTCATACGAGAGAGGTCACGTGACAAACCTCATAGACCGCGCCCAGCAGGCCGATGCCGATCGGACTGGGCGCATTATCGAAGCCCACCAGAACAGGGCAAGGCCATACGGCGATGGTATCTGCTGCGATTGTGACGAAGCCATCCCGACCTCCCGCCTTGCAGCCGAGCCTGGTGCCGAGCGCCAGACCCTGTATGAGCGCAAGGAGGCGACCCGTGTGGGATTTCATCGTTAAGAACTGGGGACCTCTTTATGCATTGGCCAGTTTGGTTGGGCTGGTGGTCATCATCTTGCTCTCCAAGACTTACGCCAAGCGCGAAGACCTCACTGCCTTGGTGCAGAGAGTGCAGCGGGTGGAGCAGGTACTGGCTGACCTGCCGAGCGAGCGTGAGCTGCACAAGCTGCAGTTGGAGATAAGCGAGCTGCGGGGGGAGTTGCGGGAGGTGAAGCCGGAGCTGCGCCAAGCCCGTCGTCTTGCCGATTTGCTGTTGGAAAATGAGCTCGCCGCCGTACAGAAGGAGAAGCCATGAGCATTCAACAAATTCTGTTATGTGAGGCCCAGCAGTGTTTCACCAGGCTGCCGCGACCAACCGCACTTAAGGAGAAGCCATGAGCATTCAAGCGATATTGGACGCCCAGCAGCGGCTGGTGATCCTGCGCTCCCTGCTGGATATCGGTGGTGCCGCCAACGAGTCAATCCTCAATGACTGCCTCGACCAGCTGGGTACCGGCCGGGTGACGCGGGATCGGGTGAAGACCCTGCTGGCCTGGCTGGAAGAGCAGGGGCTGGTGCGCATCGAGCGACTGGCCACGGTGCAGGTGGCTCACTTGACCGGTCGTGGCCAGGACGCGGCAGAGGGCCGGGCAACGGTGCCCGGCGTCAAGAAGCCCCGAGCGGAGGATTAAGCATGGCCGAGAAACCGACCCGAGGCCGCGCCAGCAAGGTGTGGCTGCTGCCTGAGTCTATCCGCAACGCGCTCAACGAGATGCTGCGGGACAAAGGCAACAGTCAGGCCGCCATCCTGGATGAAATCAACGGTCTGATCGAGGAGGCGGGGTTGCCCGATGATCTCAAGCTCTCCCGCTCCGGGTTAAGCCGTCATGCCAGCCAGGTTGAACAGGTCGGCCAGCACTTGCGGGATTTGCGAGAAACCACGGCCGCCTTGACCTCCCAGCTTGGCGACAAGCCGATGGGAGAGACTACCAAGCTCATTCTGGAGCTGGGCCGCTCTCAGCTGTTCAAGGCGATGTTGGCTCAGGTGCAGAACCCGGAGGAGGCGGTGGATATCGACATGCTGAAAAACGCCATGCTGGCGGCCCAGCGGCTCGAATCGACAGCGATGCAGAGTCATAAGCGGGAGAAAGAGATCCGCCAGGCATTTGCCGAAGAGGTGGCCGCCAAGACCGAAGCCATTGTGACTCAGGCGGGCTTGAGTGGTGAAGCCGCCGCCGAGATACGCCGCGAAATCCTGGGGATTGCCTGATGACCGCCCTTGCTCAGACCCCTATCGCCCAACAGTTGGCCCAGACCTTGGGTACCGAATACAACCCCGACGAGGTCTTGCTGCCGTACCAGCGCATCTGGATTGCCGACGAGAGCCCGCTCAAGATCGCCGAGAAGAGCCGCCGTACCGGTATCACCTGGGCTGAGGCGGCCGACGCTGCCCTGACGGCCTCCAAGACCAAGACGGCCGGGGGTTGCCACCACTTTTATGTGGGCAGCAACAAGGAGATGGCCCGCGAGTTTATCGATGCAGTGGCGATGTGGGCCAAGGCGTACAACAAGGCTGCCGGAGAGATCCAGGAGGAGGTGTTCACCGACGACGAGGACAAGGCGATCCTCACCTTCGTGGTCTATTTCGCCTCTGGCTTCAAGGTGCAGGCGCTCTCCAGCAACCCCTCCAACCTGCGGGGGATGCAGGGCAATGTGACCATCGACGAGGCCGCATTCCACGACAGACTGGCCGAGGTGTTGAAGGCCGCCATGGCGCTGACCATGTGGGGCGCCAAGGTGCGGTTGATCAGTACCCATAACGGTGTCGATAACCTGTTTAACCAGCTGATAAACGACAGCCTAGCGGGCCGCAAAGAGTATTCCATCCATACCATCAGCCTGGACGATGCCTGCCGCCAGGGGCTCTATCGTCGGATCTGCCAGGTCAAGGGCGGCCTTTGGACACAGGAAGCCGAGGACGCCTGGAAGGCGGGGCTGCTCAAGGCTACCGCCACCGAAGAGGATGCCCTTGAGGAGTATTTCTGCGTACCCAAGCAGAGCAGCGGCGTCTATATCAAGCGCACCCTGATCGAGCGAGCGATGCAACCGGATATCCCCATCCTGCGCTTTACCGCCCCCAAAGACTTCGAGCTGCAGAGCGAGGAGGCCCGCAAGGCGCTGGTGGATATCTGGTGCGAGGAGAACCTCAAGCCCTATCTGGAAGCACTCGATCGCAGTTGCCGCCATGTGCTGGGGGAAGATTTCGCCCGCAAAGGGGACTTGTCGGTTTTCGTACCGCTCTCTATC
>NZ_JBSTYP010000091.1:0-12403 GCF_054052405.1 Aeromonas aquatilis
ACGCTTGGTGGTCACCCGAGCAGATGGACGAGGTCATCGACTGGTTGACGTTCTACAACCACCGCCGGCTGCACTCCACGCTGGGCTACGTCAGCCCCATGAAGTTCGAAGCCAACTGGCGCACGGGCCAGCTCAACAAAGCCGTATAGCCGAGTGGCTATGGACTACGTCGTACAGGGGCAAGGTCACCCGTTCGGGCTCATTCCGCGAAGCACTTGCCGGCCCTGCGGCCTCCTGGTCAATCCCGACCGGCCGCCCTTGCGTCCGCGGTCACCGTGCGCACATGAAAGCCTGCCGCTCGGTGGACTGGGCCAGGCGCTTGCGCTGGTCGCTCGACAGCACCGCCTTGGCAGACGCATGCGCCGCCAACCCGGCAGCCTCCACTTCGCACAGGGCGGCCGGTTCGTCCAGGCGGCCCTCGCGCCAACGGCTATCGATGTCGCGCAACCGCAACTGCTCGTGCTCGTAGATGCGCGCCAGTTGCACGCGCTGCGCGGCGTCAAGCACCACCGTGCCTGGCGCGCTGATCAGCTTCTGGACCCGCCAGCTGGAAAACTGTTCGGGCCGCAGCACGCTGGCCTCGGTGGGCGTACTGCGCGCAGGCACACGGGCCAGATTGGCCATGCGCTGCTCGAAGCCGGCCTTCTCGTGCGCGCTGCCACGCAGGGCCAACAAGTCGCGCCGTTCTTGCCGGTACGCGGGCGCCAAGCGTTCGGCCTGCGCCGCGCTCAGATCGGGCACCTCGCGGCGCAGTTCGGTCAGCCGCTCGGCCACGAAGGCGGGCTCGGGAGTGCTCTGCGCATGGTCGAGTGCGTAGTCGGGCAGCAGGCTCATGGCCGCGGATGCGGCGATTTGGCTGCAGCCGCCCACGCTGAGCGCGCCTGCGGCGACCGCGGCAATGGACAGGCAGCGCTTGAGCGCGTTGGTTGTATTCATGTCATTCACTTTCAGTGCATCAGGAAACTGCCGGTCATGACGCCGGCCTCGTCGAATGCTATCACGATCTCGGGCAGGTCGCCCTCGGCGGCGATGATCGCCTCACGCAACTGGCGATCCTCGGCCACGAAGACGTATCGGGGCACCAGTTCTTCGGCCTCTTGCCCGCCTGCCAGATCACGCAGCCATTTCATGTTATCCACGATTGCACGCTGCAGGGATGCTTGCGGGTTGCGCAGGCGCCGCGGGCGGATCGCGTGCCGAGGCAGCGCCTCGGCCGGTCCTTGCGCACGCTCGGCATCACTCACCCAGCCGTCGAAGCCCGGCCAGCGCAGCATGTCGATCGGGTAGTTCTGCGGGTTCTTGGCCCGGCCCGCCTTCCAGTGCCCGACGGCCCGCTCGAAGACGGCCCGGTCGTCGCGCCAGCGCGCCAGAATCATGGCCGCACTGTCGCGCTGAAAGCCGTTCCAGCCCTGGGCCGACGCAAGCGCCGGCTGGGTCAGCGCCGCGGCCAGCGCGGGCACATCGCGGTCCGATATCGCCGCGGATGCGGCGATTTGGCTGCAGCCGCCCACGCTGAGCGCGCCTGCGGCGACCGCGGCAATGGACAGGCAGCGCTTGAGCGCGTTGGTTGTATTCATGTCATTCACTTTCAGTGCATCAGGAAACTGCCGGTCATGACGCCGGCCTCGTCGAATGCTATCACGATCTCGGGCAGGTCGCCCTCGGCGGCGATGATCGCCTCACGCAACTGGCGATCCTCGGCCACGAAGACGTATCGGGGCACCAGTTCTTCGGCCTCTTGCCCGCCTGCCAGATCACGCAGCCATTTCATGTTATCCACGATTGCACGCTGCAGGGATGCTTGCGGGTTGCGCAGGCGCCGCGGGCGGATCGCGTGCCGAGGCAGCGCCTCGGCCGGTCCTTGCGCACGCTCGGCATCACTCACCCAGCCGTCGAAGCCCGGCCAGCGCAGCATGTCGATCGGGTAGTTCTGCGGGTTCTTGGCCCGGCCCGCCTTCCAGTGCCCGACGGCCCGCTCGAAGACGGCCCGGTCGTCGCGCCAGCGCGCCAGAATCATGGCCGCACTGTCGCGCTGAAAGCCGTTCCAGCCCTGGGCCGACGCAAGCGCCGGCTGGGTCAGCGCCGCGGCCAGCGCGGGCACATCGCGGTCCGATATCGCCGCGGCCAGGCGGATCACGGCAAGGCCGACATCGCTGCCCGTGGCGTGCTTGAGTGCGCGCGCCACGACCTGCGGCGCGTAGCTGTCCAGGCCGAAGGCCAGGGTCAGGAAGTCGGTGTCCATGGGGGTCGTCTCAGAAAACGGAATTTAAAGTACGCTAAGCCCTGGCTAACCGCATGACCGGCAGCGATGCCAAGCCGACGAGTGCGACCGTAAAAGGTTGCTCCAGCATAGAACGTGAACGACGCTCCTCTTGTTACTCGAACAAATCGGCATGCGTGCCGGTGCGCACGAACACAATCAAGCCATGCTTTGCGCTGTCATCGAGCTTGTAGGCCAACAAAAAATCGCCGCCGACATGGCACTCCCGATGTCCTTCCCAGTCACCACCCAAAGGGTGATCGAGCCATTCCGGCCCGAGAGGGCCATCGTTAGCGATCAGCAGTAGCATCGCTTCCTTGAGCCGGTTCATGTCATAGCGGCCAGCCCGCGACAACCGCTCCCAGTCCTTCAGGAAGGACTTCGCATAGTCCGCCGCACGAGGCAACGAGGCGCGCTTACTTGCGGCTGGTCTTTTCGAGGTCATCAAACAGTTCAGTAGCAGTGTCAAAACGGGCGCGACGTGTGCGTGCAATCTCGTCAGCCTCGACCATCGCGGCGCGAGTTTCGGCGTTCGGCACCTTGAGCGCGAACGGCATTTGCTTGTCGGCGACGACGCGCATTAAAAATACGCGCACGGCGTCGGAAACGGACAGGCCCATCGCGGCCAGCGTCTCGGTGGCTTGCGCCTTAATTTGTTCGTCCACGCGGACGTGAACCATTGTGGTGGTAGCCATAGCGGCCTCCTTTTGGTGAGAGTTGCATTGTATCTCAAATGCTCTCAGTAAGCAAGGTGCGCCTGCGCCTAGCACATTGTTGATTGTCAGCTTGAGCTATACCCTAACCTGATGTCAGATGCTGGGCGCAAGTCACGTCAGAATAGAGTTGTAGTTTGTATTTATTGACACTAACCGCCAAGGGTAATAGATTTCATCCTGACACTTTCACCTTTGGAGGCATCTTGCAAGGTCAACGTATTGGCTATGTCCGCGTCAGCAGCTTCGACCAGAACCCTGATCGGCAACTGGAGCAAATCGATGTCGGCAAGGTCTTCACCGATAAGGCTTCCGGCAAGGACACACAACGTCCCGAACTTGAAAGGCTGCTGGCCTTCGTCCGCGAGGGTGATACCGTGGTGGTGCACAGCATGGACAGGCTGGCACGCAACCTTGATGACCTGCGCCGCATCGTTCAGGGACTGACACAACGAGGCGTGCGCATGGAGTTTGTTAAAGAAGGGCTGGCGTTCACCGGCGATGACTCACCGATGGCCAACCTGATGCTGTCGGTCATGGGGGCTTTTGCGGAGTTCGAACGCGCACTGATCCGCGAACGCCAGCGCGAGGGGATCGTGCTTGCCAAACAGCGTGGTGCCTACCGGGGACGAAAGAAATCGCTAAACAGCGAACAAATTACCGAGTTGAAACGGCGAGTCGCGGCTGGCGATCAAAAAACTTTGGTGGCCCGTGACTTCGGCATCAGCCGCGAAACCCTGTACCAGTACCTGCGGGAAGACTGACCATGCCGCGCCGCTCAATCCTGTCCGCCACCGAACGCGAAAGCCTGCTGGCACTGCCAGATGCCAAAGACGAACTGATCCGGCAGTACACGTTCAACGAGACTGATCTGTCGATCATTCGTCAGCACCGTGGCCCCGCAAATCGATTGGGCTTCGCTGTGCAACTTTGCTACTTGCGATTTCCCGGCATCATTTTGGGCATCGATGAGCTTCCGTTTCCGCCCTTGTTGCGCATGGTGGCCGCGCAACTCAAAGTGCCAGTGGAAAGCTGGAGCGACTATGGCCTGCGCGAGCAGACACGGCGGGAGCACTTGGTTGAGTTGCAAACGGTGTTCGGGTTCAAGCCCTTCACCATGAGCCACTACCGGCAAGCCGTCCATACATTGACAGAACTGGCCTTGCAGACCGACAAAGGCATTGTGCTGGCCAGCGCCCTTGTCGAAAACCTGCGGCGGCAGGCCATCATTCTGCCCGCCATAAATGCTATCGAGCGGGCGAGTGCCGAGGCCATCACCCGTGCCAACCGGCGCATTTACGCGGCGTTGACCGATTCTTTGTTGTCGCACCACCGTCAGCGCCTGGACGAACTTCTCAAGCGCAAGGACGGCAGCAAATTGACGTGGCTGGCCTGGCTACGCCAGTCGCCCGTCAAGCCGAACTCTCGACATATGCTTGAACATATCGAGCGCCTCAAGGCTTGGCAGGCGCTTGACCTTCCCGCAGGCATCGAGCGACAAGTTCACCAGAACCGCCTGCTCAAGATCGCCCGAGAGGGTGGACAGATGACACCCGCCGACTTGGCCAAATTCGAGGAGCAACGACGCTATGCCACTCTGGTTTCGCTGGCCATTGAAGGCATAGCTACCGTCATCGACGAAATTATTGACCTGCACGACCGGATTATTGGCAAACTATTCAACGCCGCCAAAAACAAGCATCAGCAGCAGTTTCAGGCTTCCGGCAAGGCGATCAATGACAAGGTGCGGATGTATGGCCGCATCGGCCAAGCCTTGCTGGAAGCCAAACAAAGTGGCGGCGATCCGTTCGCCGCCATCGAGGCAGTAATGCCGTGGGATACCTTCGCCGCCAGCGTCACGGAGGCGCAAAAGCTCGCACAACCGGAGAGCTTCGACTTTTTGCATCGCATCGGTGAAAGCTACGCCACGTTGCGCCGCTACGCGCCGCAGTTCCTGGACGTACTCAAGCTACGGGCGGCGCCAGCCGCCAAGGGCGTACTCGATGCCATCGAGGTGCTTCGCGATATGAACATCGACAACGCCCGCAAGGTGCCCACCGACGCGCCGACCGCATTCATCAAACCGCGATGGGCCAAATTGGTGCTCACGGACGATGGGATTGACCGGCGTTACTACGAGCTGTGCGCCCTGTCGGAGCTAAAGAACGCGCTGCGCTCAGGAGATGTCTGGGTGCAGGGTTCGCGGCAGTTCAAGGACTTCGATGAGTACCTTGTACCGGTCGAGAAATTCGCCACCTTGAAGCTGAGCAACGAATTGCCGCTGGCAGTAGCCACCGATTGCGATCAGTATTTGCACGACCGACTGGCATTGCTGGAACAGCAGCTTGCCACTGTCAACCGCATGGCGGCGGGCAATGATCTGCCGGATGCCATCATTTCCGAGTCCGGCCTGAAGATCACGCCGCTGGACGCGGCAGTGCCGGAGACTGCACAAGCCCTAATCGACCAGTCGGCGATGCTGCTGCCACACGTCAAGATTACCGAACTGCTGATGGAAGTTGATAAGTGGACAGGCTTCACCCGGCATTTCACGCATCTGAAGACCGGCGACACGGCCAAGGACAAAACCTTGCTGCTGACGACTATCCTGGCTGATGGCATCAATCTTGGACTCACCAAAATGGCTGAGTCCTGCCCTGGAACGACCTACGCCAAACTATCGTGGCTGCAAGCTTGGCACATCCGGGATGAAACGTATTCGACGGCGCTGGCCGAGCTGGTGAATGCGCAGTTTCGACAACCTTTCGCCGAAAACTGGGGCGATGGCACCACATCATCGTCAGATGGCCAGAATTTCAGAACTGGTAGCAAGGCCGAGAGCACGGGACACATCAACCCAAAATATGGCAGCAGCCCAGGACGGACTTTCTACACTCACATATCCGACCAATACGCGCCTTTCAGCGCCAAGGTGGTCAACGTTGGTGTGCGCGATTCAACCTATGTGCTCGATGGCCTGCTGTACCACGAATCTGACTTGCGGATCGAGGAGCACTACACCGACACAGCGGGCTTTACCGATCATGTCTTCGGCCTGATGCACCTACTGGGTTTCCGATTCGCGCCACGTATCCGTGACCTGGGCGACACCAAGCTATTCATCCCAAAGAGCGATACCGCCTATGACGCGCTCAAGCCGATGATTAGCAGTGACCGGCTGAACATTAAGCAGATACGCGCCCATTGGGATGAAATCTTGCGGCTCGCGACCTCGATCAAACAGGGTACGGTGACGGCCTCGCTGATGTTGCGCAAGCTCGGCAGCTATCCGCGTCAGAACGGACTGGCCGTTGCACTGCGCGAGCTGGGGCGGATTGAGCGCACGCTGTTCATATTGGATTGGCTGCAAAGCGTGGAGCTGCGTCGCCGCGTTAATGCCGGACTGAATAAGGGCGAAGCGCGCAACGCGCTGGCCAGGGCTGTCTTCTTCTACCGATTGGGTGAAATCCGCGACCGCAGCTTTGAGCAACAACGCTACCGAGCCAGCGGCCTCAATCTGGTGACGGCGACCATCGTGTTGTGGAACACGGTTTATCTGGAGCGTGCCACCAGTGCTTTGCGTAGCCATGGCAAGGTGCTGGACGACACGCTGTTGCAATATCTGTCGCCGCTGGGCTGGGAGCATATCAACCTGACCGGCGATTACCTCTGGCGCAGTAGTGCCAAGGTCGGTGCGGGCAAGTTCAGGCCGTTGCGACAGCTGCCACCGGCTTAGCGTGCTTTATTTTCCGTTTTCTGAGACGACCCCACGTTCAAGTACAACGGCGCTATTGAGCTTATCAAGGAAATGCTTGAAGAGATCCAAGAGTCCAATCCCAATTCCCCGTTAGCCAATCGGGATTTTTTTGCGGGGCAGGCTCAAGGAGCTTGCCTTACAAGAGGCTTTGCAGAGCGGCTTAGTTCTGGATTATGAGAATGATCGAGTAAGCGATAAACCCTGACGCTTAACAGTGGCTCTACCCTTGATGGACTCTGTTTTGCTTCACCTATTGGCGGCCGCGGTCGTCCGTTGGACGCGCTCGATGTTCCGAGCGATTTGTTCCTCTTGTGGTAGTGGTGAAACCATAAAAACAGCATTAAGATCATGCTGTTATGGCGTTTTTGCCACCATTTTTACGACATGCCTCTGGTTAAATACTCCTTTTCTTTCAATGCGTTACACCAGCTTTGCTGGTGCGTAATGTGTATGGCTGTTGACCACCGTTTTTAAGGGCAGAATGACGGCGTGAAGAGTGGCTATGTCGTTAAGGGTTGCACTGTTCGGGGGTACTGGAACACCGCGAAGCGGATACCGGTACAGATCCGGTACAAAAGTGGGACAGAACCGGTACAAAACTGGGACAGAAGTGGGACAGAAGTGGGACATTTGCAGGGCGAGGCGGGGGGGGGGCGAAAAACTGGGGCCAGTGGCCCCACTTTCCCACCGTCGAGACTGCTTATCACGAGGATGACTCGACGGGCGGAGCAAGATACCGAAACAGGCCGCAGGATGCAAAAACAGGCTGAAACCATACCCCGCAGGATCCGGCCCTCAAACCGCCTCAGAAGCGTTGCAAACTTTCAGGCAGTAAACGCCCTGCCTTGTGTGTCGAAACGCCCCAAAACGCGATACAGGCGGCCTGTTCGCCGCCAGCGCCCCGTTTTAGCCGCTAAAAATCGCAATTGAACATAAAAGGCGTTACGTGAAAGCAATTTCGTTATGTTTTGTAAAATAATTCAACTCCAATATTGAATTATTTTGTGTGTTAGAGCATGCTATCTCCAACTTAACGAACACCACAAACATGAGGTACATCAGCATGAACATATCTCTTACTCTCCCTGCTTCCATTAAGGCTTGGGCACAGGAACAAGAGGACGTTGAAGTCGCAATCTTGAAGGTGCTCGAATCGCACATTGCTACCACTGATTCGCCCACGATTCGCGCTGTTCGACTGTTAAAAGACAATGCCAGAAAAATGCCGGAGGACGTGGAATTTGAAATCCAACAGGTGATTGGCAGGGAGGGGTGGGAGCCGTTGTCGCGTCCTGATCGTTTGAGTCTGGGGAAAGAGATTAAGAGAAATCCGGAACGCCACGGTCTGGTTTTTGTTCGCAAGACATCCTCGAACCATGCGCTTTATAAGCGGTTGGAGAGCTAGGATAGGGTGGCATGAAGGTCGATGCCTTGATTGCGCATAAGGGGGCGTTACGTTAAATCGGACGCCCTTTTTGCTGCCTGCCATCCTGCAAGATGGCTTGTTTTGCAGGGCGTTATCTCCCATCCTGCGCTGCACTGTCCCTTGCCTCGGAATCTCCCCCATGGAAACCATTACCCATCCCACCCTGGTACAACTGGTGGCGGCCGGTGCCGTCCGTGTCGTGGTCGCCGTGGGCCAGCCAGGAGGTTGGACCCTGCTGGTGCGCTACGGGCTGGCCGAACGCGCCCTGGCCGCCCAGCGCAGCAAGCAGCTCAGAGTATTTCGCAAGCTCGATACCCTGGTGGCTTACCTACAGCAGATCGGCGTCAGCCACTTCGGGGTTGATTCCACTGGCTTCATGCTTGCACTACGACAGCGGTAACTTGTTACCTATGTCGAGATCCTCTAGAATATAAGCTAAAGGTTATATTTGGTGCGCTATGTGGACAGTAAAAACGACCTCTTTATTCGATGTCTGGTTTGATGAACAAGACGAGGCCACGCAGGAGAAGGTTTTGGCTGGGTTGCTTGCCTTGGCACAGGGCGGTCCATCGGTAGGGCGCCCCCTAGTTGATACCATCAAGGGATCTCGCTTTACGAACCTCAAAGAGCTGAGAGTTCAGCACCAGGGGGATCCGCTACGAGCGTTCTTTGCTTTTGACCCGTTGCGGCAAGCCATCGTGTTGTGTGCTGGTAATAAGGGCGGTAACGATAAGCGGTTTTACAAAGAGATGTTGCCGGTCGCTGAGGCGGAATACGCCAAGCACTTAACTGAGTTGGGGGTAGGGTAATGGGAAGAACACTGAATGAGATGCTGGCCTCCCGCTCGGTGGATAGTCAGCAGCGGATCCAGGAGATAGCTAACGAGCTGCTGCTGGAGGTGCGCTTGCAAGCGCTGCGTGAAGAGTTGGAAGTGTCCCAGGTGGAGTTGGCCTCTGTCCTCGGCATCAGCCAACCGGCCGTTGTGGCGATGGAGCAGCGGGGGAATGATATCAAGCTATCCACCATGAAGCGTTACGTGGAAGCAATGGGTGGGAAGCTGCGTGTTGATGTTGAGCTTCCTACAGGGAGGCATGTCGGTTTCAACGTCTAATCGCTTAATCCAGGCTACCAGCGGCCAGCTTATCAAGCTGGCCGCTTTGCTATGTGGGATCGGGTGAACATAAAAGGCGTTATGTGCACTAACTTTCCATAGTTGCTCTTTCATTTTGACTAGTTTTCCTTTTTGTCACACAATGTGGAAAACTAATCGAGGGAGGTGGGTTATGACTAGTGTTGCCAAGTTGATTGATCGACAGGATGATATTGCGAATGGTGTTGCTGCCCCTTTGGGGTTGCCTAAGTTTGATACGTACGCCATTTGCAATTTAAGGGGGGGGATAGGAAAGACTTCTCTAGCTTTTAATCTTTCTTATTACACAGATGATCTTCTCGTTTTGGATACCTGCCCACAAGGTAATCTTTCTTATTTTTTTGATAATAACTTCTTGTCTTCAAATTCATTAAGTGTAAATGATTTGCTAATGCCTTATTTTGTTCCTGGCTTAGGTTTTGCAACTAGGGTCGCCAAAAAAATCAGCGCCACAAACAATTTTTTTGCATCAAAAAATAGCTATTTCATTCCATCCAGTAGCGATCTTTATATACTTCCAACTCAAATAGCTAACGCCTTGGCGCAGGCAAGGTTAATTGCTGGCCCAAATCAAGTGTCAATTATTGACAACATGCTTTTTTCCTTGAAAAAAGAGATTAGCCGAGAGTGGGGGGAGACGGAGACATCCAAGTGCTTGATTGACACATCCCCCTTCTTCTCTGGGGCTACACATCTGTCATGGCATGCTGCAGATGCCTTGATTGTTCCGGTCAGAACAGATCAGCAATCAATTAACTCCTTGGAGCTTTTGCTAGATACACTGTCTAATCCAGCAAGTGAATTTAGGCGAGTAATGCCATCAAATCAGCACACTCCAAAAATACAGATGGTTGTTTTAACCCACTGTGGTTGGTCAACTGTTCCTGGAGCAAAGAACAAACCAAATAATCAAACGAAAGTGTATCTGGAAAAGGTGAGAGATATTGTGAGTCGAAACATTACTCATTTCACTACCCAGGATCCTGATAATCACATTCTTTTGTTGGATGATTTTTTGGGTTGTGGTCGAATGTCATCAGCGAGGTCTAAGCCAATTGAGCTTCTTAATCCAGGGGAGTCAATGACAATTAATAGAGTCAAGGCAACCGTCAATCCATCTGTTATGAAAATAAGGCAAGAACTTAAATTCATAAGTCAGAATATTTGGTAAAAATAAAGCCGCTATCATTGGTCGCGCTGCGTTTGCCGACTTCCTATCCTGGCGCGACAGATGTCTCTCGTCGCCTCTCGTTTGGAGGTGGTGGTCAAAAGTTAAAAATGATTGGTCAAATTTCGACTTTGATTGTGGGGCCACTGGCCCCACTTTCCCACAGTGGAGATGGTGTGTTTATTCCCAGGCATTCTTACTTCTTTGTGGATTTGCTGGGTTTTAACGAATCGGTATTCCCCGGCGTATCTTTATTATCACGGCGACGTTGATCCGGTTTCCCGGTTGACTTAGCAATTGGTTTCGGACCTGGTTTAAGAGCCATAGCTGTTACCCTTTAGTGTGTTAGAGGATGTCCCTCTAACTGGATCTGTGGGCTTTACTTGGCTCTATCAAGAGTTACTGAAGAATTTATGTGCAGTAACAGGCGTTACGGTAAACTGACGCCACTTTTCTCTTTATCTGTTGTATTGAGGTCATGCTCACTGGCGGGTATGGCTCGCTACGTAATTGTTACCTCTGTTCGTCGTCTTCCAGCGCTTTGCGGACTGCCTCGATGATGTACGCGGTGAATAGCAAGCTGGTATTGCCCTTCTCCCTCAACGCTGCGTGGCGTGTAAAAAATTCCAGTGGCATGTTCTGGATGTTCTTGGCCTTGGTAGGGATCTTCCCTCTGCTGCTGTCAGTCGCCGTTACCACCTCTTTGAGGGGGGCTCCAGCGCCAAGGTCGTCCAGATTGATTAGTTTTTTTGCCATAAAAACATCTCTTTTGTGTTTATTTGATATTGAATTAATATTGTTTTGTCAGCGTGGCAAGTTTTGACCGCACTTCTTCCGCCAATGCTTTTGCCTCCATACCCGCTGCGCTGCTGCGAGTAGCTGCTCTCTCCGTCACTCCCAAACCTGACTCCATTTGGTTGGCCCAGTCCGCCCGTCGGCTCAACTTGGAGGTCATCATGGTGAGGTGCGGCAGCCTGGTTAGCTCATCGCTGATCGCTGCAAAATTCTTGCGGCTGGGATTGGTGCGAGTCATCAGCACATGCGCTTGGATAGGTTCCCCAGTTGCTTGGCTGATTTCGGCAAGCACTCGGTTGAACCTCACTAGCCCGATCTGTTCTGTGATGTCGTCGTTTGACGGGGCGATGATCAGATCAGCCGCAGCGATGGCGATTCGAACCAGCTCGCTGTCAAACCCACCACAGTCGATCAGAACCAGATGCTCACCAACCGCCTTCAACAACTTGATCAGGGCTGCCTTGTCGAGGTTTGCTCTCACATCCCAGCGTAGCTCTGCTGGTCGTCGGCCGTTGATGATGGCAATTCCCTGGTGTGCGTCCAGATCTATGATGATCTCCGGTTTCAGTTCTCCCGCCAGTTGCACTACTGTCGTCGTTTTACCGACCCCTCCCTTGTTATGTGCCACAGCAACGATCATTTGAGGCTCCTAATTTGATGTTTATTTGGTTCTTATAGAATACAAAAAACATATTTATTTGGTATCAAATAATGAAAAAAAGCCAATCCGTAGATTGGCTTGATTGGCGGTTGTTGGCTCGACAAATTAGATCAACTGGTTTGTTGGATTTTTACCCTGATCTGCAATTTACGCGCTTGATCACGATGACGCCCTTGCGCTGATCTCTATCCGGCGCGTATTCTGGCAACCAGAAACGAAAAAACCGCCTTGCAGGGCGGTTTCTTCGAAGGTGTTGTCAGTTGGGGAACCGACTTCACCTGGTAACGGCTCCGTGCGGGAAGCAGCTACCAAAAGTCCTAATCAGTTTAGCGGCCATTCGGCCATTCAATCAAGCTTTTCCCGCAACTCGACCCGTTACCGAAGGCCACCACCTTTGGCGCTTTGTCGTACCCGCACGGATTGGAAGCATGAGTTTGTTGCCGTGTGTGGGTGTGGTTGGTCGGGCAGAACGG